>JAJTBL010000072.1 GCA_021286925.1 Spirochaetia bacterium
TGGTTTTTCCGTGCTGACACGGCTCTTAACGGCGATGAAAGAACAGACACAAGGGGCAGGGACGGCATTTGCGCCCGAGAAAAGCCAAAAGCCGATACCGGCGCCGGTATGGGATGCGCGGGCTGCCGTTCTCGGCTGTCTGTCATGTCCTCGGCAGGCAGAATCCATATTCATCCTGAGCGACGACATGCGCTTGCTTGCAATGGTGCCGCATGAAAATGCGTCGGTTTATGCCCTGTTGACACCGGGCAATAAAGCCAGTTGGCGCCGCCTGCTTCAGCTCGGGATTCCCCCGGTCTATTCGCCTGAAATCAGTTTTCTCCGCCCGGAAGAGCGCGATACGCAGCGGCTTTTATGCGCAATCGGCAGGCAGACCACCGTTCATGCGATTCAGGAGTCTGAATTGGATCCAGCGGGCACTGTGTGGGATATGGCTTTGAAGCCTGACCCTGCAGTTCCCGGCCAGGCACTGGAAGCCAATCACTGGATCGCCGGGCAGGCACTGCATAAACCCTTTGACGGTTTTGTGTTTCCGCGGTTTCAAGGCCGAAGCTCCGAAGGTTCTGCGTCGGAACTGCTCAAAAATCTCGTCATGGAGGGAGCGGAGCGCCGCTATGGCAGGATAACCCCGCAGATACTCGATCGCATCAGCTATGAGCTGTCTTTGATCGAGCAGAAAGGCTTTTCTGACTATTTTCTTGTCGTTAAAGATATTGTCAGCAAGGCGTCAAGAATCTGCGGGCGCGGCAGCGCCGCGGCAAGCATCGTGTCTTACTGTCTCGGAATCACCGATGTGGATCCCATCGCGCATGGCTTGTACTTTGACCGGTTTCTCAATCCCGGGCGGGAGGACCCCCCTGATATCGATGTGGATTTCGCGTGGGATGAGCGGGATGCTCTGCTGGCATCGGTTGTCAGCACGTATGGCGAGGAGCACGCCGCGCGTGTCGCGAACCACCTGTGTTTCCGATTTCGCTCAGCCCTCCGGGAGACGGCCCGGGCCTATGGCATACCGGATGAGGAGACAACGGCCTTTGAGCGCGCGATGCGGGTAAACAAGGCAGAAGCCCTCGCGCACGCGGATTCTGTGTGGCAGACTATCCTTGCAAAAGCCGAGTCCCTGACAGGATTGCCGCGGTTTCTGGGGGCTCACTCCGGCGGCATGATCATTGTGCCGGACACGCTTGCTGATCATGTTCCGCTTGAAAAGACAGGAAACGGGATTCGCGTCATTGCCTGGGATAAGGATGGCGCAGAAGATGCCGGTCTCGTGAAAATCGACCTCCTCGGCAACCGTTCGCTGGCGGTGGTCAGGGATGCCCTCGCAAATATTCAAGCAAACGGCATCCAGTTCGATACTGCAAACTGGCATCCGATTGACGATCCAAAGACCGTTGACCTGCTCTCCCGCGGCGATACCATGGGTGTTTTTTATGTCGAAAGCCCCGCCATGCGCCAACTGCAGAAAAAAACCGGCAAGGGCGATTTCAATCACCTGGTCATCCATTCTTCCATCATTCGGCCCGCTGCAAACCGCTTTATCAATGAATATATCGACCGGCTCCACGGCAAACCATGGGAACCGCTGCATCCCCTTCTGGGAGAGTTGTTTGCAGAAACCTATGGAATTCTCTGCTACCAGGAAGATGTTTCAAAGGCAGCCATTGCGCTGGCGGGTTTTTCTTCTTCGGAGGCGGACGGAATTCGAAAAGTGCTTTCAAAAAAAGATGCTGCCGCACGGCTCGAAACCTATCGGGCCAGATTTTTCGAAGGCGCGATCCGCAAAGGGGTAGCGCCAGAGGTTATTGACGCCGTGTGGGACATGATCGTCTCCTTCTCAGGCTATTCCTTTGTCAAAGCGCACTCGGCCAGCTACGCGATGCTCTCCTTTCAGTCAGCATACCTCCGCGCGCATTTTCCCGCGGAATTCATGGCCGCGGTGCTGTCAAACCATGGCGGTTTTTATTCGACACTGGCCTATGTCAGTGAGGCGCGGAGAATGGGGATACGGGTGCTCCCGCCCGATGTCAACGCCAGCGGTCTGCGCTGTGCGGGCAAGAGCGCGCCGGAAAAGCCGGAAATTCGCTTTGGACTCGCCATGATCGCCAGCCTAGACGAAAAAACCGCGCAGGCTATTGTCGAGGACAGACAGCACAGCGGTCCGTACCGCTCAGTTACAGACTTTGCCCGGCGTGTTCGCCTCAGCCGCATCGATGCCGAATCACTGGTAGGTTCGGGCGCGCTAGACCATGTTGAACCTGAGCCGAAGGCCCGCTCACGGATCCTCCTTGACCTTCTCCTGGCTTGTTCCGAGCGTGAACACAGCACAAGCGACGGAGATCTCTTTGGCCTCGGCCATCGTGAATTGCGGAAATCGTCCAATCCTGCCGCGCCGCACCAGAGTACACAGGCGCAGCTGCCCAAAAAGTATTTTGAAGCCGAAATGCGCTACCTCGGCACAACTCTTGCGATTCATCCGCTGATGCTGTGGCCCAAGCTCTTTTATCAACAGCGAACCAGGGCCGCCGAACTTGCGCACCTGGCCGGCAAGAAAGTCCGCCTCCTTGTCTGGCCGATTACCTCAAAGCAGGTGCTGACCAGCAGTGAGGAACTCATGGAGTTTGTCTCGTTTGAAGATGAGACAGGCTTGATTGAGGCTGTGCTGTTTCCTGATGGATACCGTGCGTACCGCCATCTTCTGTTTGAAGAGCGGCCTCTCTGGGTCAGCGGAGAAGTCCAACTGGACCGAGGAGCCGCGATTCTTGTGATCGAATCGATTACCCTGCCTGAAGTTCCTCTTGACAAAAATCATAAAAGCATTAAAATAGGATATGGATATCCGATTTAGAGAAGCCATGAATTGGAGTCCGGAGGGAGAATTTTGGACAGAATCCTTGGCATATCGGACAGAACCAACGCGGCTTTGCACGCCTTGGCTCTGGCGGAAAAGAACGGCGGCTCGATTCCGGCGGCGGTCGCAGCGGAACAGCTTGGCGTTTCGCCCACCTATCTCGCAAAAATTCTTCAAACGCTGGCGAGAAAGAACCTGATCACATCATCCCGCGGCATCGGCGGCGGGTTTTCATTAAAAAAGCCGGCTGCTGAAACCACCTGTCTGGAAGTCCTCGAAACGCTGGACGGCCCCCTGCCTCGGAGGGCCTGCCTTTTTGAAACCCCAGTCTGCGCTACAAAGAAGTGTTCATTCAGCCTGCTGTGCGCTGAGATTGAAGCGCGAGTCACTGCCGAGCTTACAAGAATCACCGTTGGAGAACTGGCGCGCAGTTTTACAAAATAAGCTGCAAAGCCATTCAATATATCAATTCAGGAGGGAACTATGTTCTGCCATCAGTGTCAGGAAACTATGAAAAACACCACTTGCGCGCTTGCGAAAGGGGTTTGCGGGAAAACTGCCGAAGTATCGGATTTGCAGGATTTGGCGCTCCATGTCTGCAAAGGCATTGGATTTTGGGCGACAAAAGCGCTTGAAAAAGGCATTTATCGCGAAGATATCGCCTTTTATGTGGACAGAATGCTGTTCGCCACCATCACAAACGCCAACTTTTCGGCATCCGACTTTGAAAGTTGGATTCTTGAAGGCTTGCGCTATCGTGACGAATTGCGAATGGCCTTCGTCAAGGCAGGCGGTCAGGTGACTGGCACCCTCCCCGATGCCGCAACCTGGGCGGCCTTCGATGCCGAAGCGGTGCGTGCCGCGGCAGCCCAGGGGAAAGGCGGATGGAAGGAAATAGCTGATGAAAATGTCCGGGCGCTCCAGTCCCTCGTGCTGTACGGACTCAAGGGCATGGCAGCCTATGTCGAACATGCGTATGCCATTGGGAAAAAATCCAAAGATGTCTTTGTGTTCATGCTGAGAGCGCTGGCTGATCTGACCGATTTGAGCCTTTCGCTCGATCAGCTGACCGCCCTCGTGCTCGAAACCGGCAAATTCGGCGTGGATGCCATGGCCCTGCTCGATTCAGCCAATACCGGCAGCTACGGCGCACCGCGGATCACCAAGGTCCGGACAGGAGTCAGAAACCGGCCTGGCATCCTGATTTCGGGGCATGACCTGGTCGACCTGCATGACCTGCTTGAGCAGACAAAGGGCACAGGCGTTGATGTGTACACTCATGGTGAAATGCTTCCGGCCCACTATTATCCATTCTTTGAAAAATACGACAATCTGTACGGAAACTACGGCGGATCATGGTGGAGCCAGAATGCCGATATCGAAAAATTCGGCGGGCCCGTACTCTTTACCTCCAACTGCCTCGTTCCGCCAAAGGAAAGCTACAAGCATCGAGTCTTTACAACCGGCGTGGTCGGCTTTGACGGCTGTGTCCACATCCCGGACCGCGAACCCGGCAAGATGAAGGACTTTTCACCGATCATTGAACTCGCGAAAACCTGCCCGCCCCCGCAGGAGCTTGAAAACGGAGAGATTATCGGCGGTTTTGCGCACGATCAGGTCTTTGCCCTTGCCGACACCGTGGTTAACGCGGTGAAAACCGGAGCCATCAAGCGCTTTGTCGTCATGGCAGGATGCGACGGCCGCCAGCCCGGACGCTCCTACTATACGGAAGTTGCCGAGAAGCTGCCGGAAGATACGGTCATCCTCACCGCAGGATGCGCGAAGTTCCGCTATAACAAACTGAATCTGGGCGACATCGGGGGCATTCCCCGCGTGCTCGATGCAGGACAGTGCAATGACTCTTATTCTCTCGCGCTGGTAGCCCTTAAGCTGAAGGAAATTTTCGGCCTTGAAGATGTCAATCAGCTGCCGCTCAGCTTCGACATCGCCTGGTATGAGCAGAAAGCAGTTCTTGTCCTGCTGGCGCTCCTCTATCTGGGATTCAAGAACATTCGCCTCGGCCCGACGCTTCCGGGATTCCTTTCCCCCGCGGTGGCTTCCGTGCTGGTGGAAAAATTCGGAATCAAAGGCATTGCCGATGCTGAATCGGATGTGGCGGCCATGATGGCTGGAGCCTGATTTTCTTGAATAAACGGCCTTCGGAGCGCCCGCATGGAGGCTCTGGAGGCCTTTTTTTTATAAAATTCAGCAATTTCCTACTTTACTTGCAATTTTTGCTATGCTAGAGTACGGCACAATGAATTCCGTTACCGCTTTCAGAACATCCCTTCTCCCCATTCTCACGCTGAAACTATACCTCTTACTCCTGTAATACCCCGCGTGGTGCAACAGCGAGACTGGAAAAACTCCAGCATCGCATTCCACGTCGGGGGCAACATACTGACATCAAAAAGACTCGAAAACCACTTTACAGGAGCAATTTATGGCACGAACTATACAAATTTTCGACACCACCTTACGGGATGGCGAACAAGCCCCCGGCTGCAGTATGAGCTTGCAGGAAAAAATCCAGGTTGCACAGCAGCTTGAAAAACTCAATGTCGATGTCATTGAAGCGGGATTCCCCGCAGCAAGCCCCGGCGACCTTGCTTCAGTCCGCGAAATTTCAAAGATCGTGAAATCGGCGGCCGTTGCGGGGCTGGCCCGCGCTCTGCCAAAAGATATCGACGCGGTCTGGGAAGCAGTCCGCTATTCGCCTTCACCCCGGATACACACCTTTATTGCGACATCGCCGATTCACATGGAACATAAGCTGAAAATGCAGCCTGACGCCGTCGTGGAGCAAGCCGTGTCAGCTGTAGAATACGCCCGAAAACTCTGCTCGGATGTCGAGTTTTCGGCTGAGGACGCTTCCCGGAGCGATCCTGACTTTCTGTGCCGAATTTTCAGCGCGGTTTTAGCTGCCGGCGCGAAAGTCATCAACATCCCGGATACTGTCGGCTACGCCATCCCCGCTGAATTCGGCGCGCTGGTGAAATATGTTATCGAGCATACAGCGGGCATCGAAAAGGCGATTGTGTCGGTGCATTGCCATAACGACCTCGGGCTCGCAGTCGCGAACAGCCTGGCGGCAGTGGAGGCGGGCGCCAGCCAGATTGAATGCACCATCAATGGAATCGGAGAACGGGCAGGCAACGCTGCTCTCGAAGAAATCGTCATGGCGCTGGCAACCCGGCATTCGATTTTTAATGCCCTCACAAGAATCGACACGACCCAGCTGTATAAATCAAGCCGGCTCGTCTCCGCCGTGACGGGGGCGAAAGTTCAAATCAACAAGGCTATTGTCGGAGAAAACGCCTTTGCGCATGAGGCAGGCATACATCAGCATGGCGTGCTGGCAAATCGCCAGACCTATGAAATTATGACACCTGAGTCGGTTGGAATTCCCAAGAACAGCATGGTCCTAGGCAAACATTCAGGAAAACACGCTTTTGAGGCCCGGCTTCATGAGTTGGGGTATTCTCTCCGCCCGGCGGAGATCGAATTGGTATTTGCCAAATTCAAGGAACTGGCAGACAGAAAGAAAACAGTTTCTGACCGCGACATCGAGGCCCTGGTTCGCGGAGCTTCAGCCGTCATTCCCGAAAAGTTCAAACTGGCGAGTTTTGTCGTCAATTCCGGGACGCAGATTACCGCGACCGCAACAATCCGCCTCGCGATTCAGGGAAATGGAACCATTGAAGAGGTCGCTGCGGGCGACGGCCCGGTCGACGCGGCCTACAAAGCGATCGATTCGATTGTGAAACGGAAACTTGAATTAGCAGACTACCGCCTGAGTTCGGTCACTTCTGGAGAAGATGCTCAGGGCGAAGCGATGGTCAAGGTTCGCTGTGAGGGCAAAACCTGGAACGGCATCGGCGTGTCCACGGACGTGCTCGAAGCCTCAATCAAGGCTTATTTGGCGGCGGTCAACGCCATGGAATGGGAACTCGCGAGTTTTCAGCAGGGAGCAGAACAATGAAACAGAGCACCGCAATGACAATGACACAGAAAATTCTGGCGCAAAAAGCCGGCAAAAAAGAAGTTCGCGCCGGTGAGCTCATTGAAGCAGCTATCGACCGAGCCCTCGGCAACGATGTTACCGCGCCCCCCGCTATCGATGAATTTGAAAAGCTGGGCAAGCTGGCAGTCTGGGATCCGGAAAAGGTGGTGCTTGTTCCGGATCATTTTACTCCCAACAAGGACATTAAAACTGCCGAACTGACCAAGAAAATGCGGCTTTTTTCCCGAAAAATGAATATTTCCCATTATTTTGAAGTAGGTAAAATGGGAATCGAACATGCGCTGCTGCCGGAACAGGGCCTCGTCACAGCAGGTGATTGCATAATCGGCGCAGACAGTCACACCTGCACCTACGGTGCTCTGGGCGCCTTTGCGACCGGTGTCGGTTCTACTGACCTGGCCTGTGCGATGGCTTTAGGGCGGCTCTGGTTCAAGGTTCCCCCGGCTATCCGCTTTAAGCTCAGCGGTTCGCTCTCCGGCTGGGTTTCCGGGAAAGACCTTGTTCTGCACATAATCGGAAAAATCGGCGTCGATGGCGCTCTCTATAAATCCATGGAATTTACTGGTGAAGGTGTCGGCTCTCTGTATATGGACGAGCGGTTCACGATCGCCAATATGGCGATTGAGGCGGGTGCTAAAAACGGCATTTTCCCGGTTGACAGCCGAACCACAGCCTATCTTGAATACGTGCGTGCGCAAAAACCCCAGGCTTTTTCAGCTGATCCAGATGCTCAGTATGAAAAGACAATCGAAATAGACCTTGCCAAAGTTCCGCTGACGGTTTCGTTTCCCCATCTGCCGTCCAATACCAAGACAATACAGGAAGCGGCAGGCTTGCCGATTCACCAGGTAGTGATTGGATCCTGCACCAATGGGCGCATCAGCGACCTTCGAATTGCCGCCAGCATCATGAAGGGCCGGAAGATCGATGATTCGATCCGCTGTATCATTTTCCCGGCTACCCAGCGGATTTATTTGCAGGCACTCAGGGAA
>JAJTBL010000073.1 GCA_021286925.1 Spirochaetia bacterium
GTCAGTTTTTCCAGGAAGGCCGGAAGGTTTTCCAGCTCGATGCCCTGGCGGTGCATGCCGGTGTCGATTTTCAGATGAATCCTGCCTTTTCTGCCATGCCGGGCGGCGGCTGCATCCAAAGCAAGCAAGTTTTCAGCTGTATAGATGGTCTGGGCAATGTCATGTTCAATGAGCAGGTCCGAGTTGCGCGGGTCAGTGATACCCAGGATGAGAATTGGTGAACGAATTCCCGCTTCCCGAAGCTCCAGGGCTTCCTCGAGGTAGGCAACTGCGATGTAGTCGACATGCGCCGACTCGAGGGCGCGCGCGATGGGAAGAGCGCCATGGCCGTAGGCATCGGCTTTGGCGACAGCGCAGAGTCTGGCCTTCCCGATTCGGGATCGAATCAGGGCAATGTTGTGTTCCAGGTGGTCAATATCGATGTAGGCGACTACTTTTCGAGGTATCATGTGGTGCTCCGCCAGCAATGGTTCAGATCGCGATCCCAGATAAACAGCTCAGCGGGGGCTCCTGCTGCAAGGCCGGGCCGCGTTCGATTGAGCAGGTCCCAGGGATTGGTGCTCATAGCGCGAACGCAGGCATGCAAGGGCCATCCGGACGCGGCCATGAAGGATTTCACGAGTTCCATCCCCAATCGATTGGATCCGATGAGCGTTCCTGTCTCTTTATATCGCACTCCGGTTTTATCCGACAAGGCGTCCTGGCCGAAATAGCTGAACATTCCTTCCGGCATTCCGGCTGCGGCGATGGCGTCGCTGGTCAGGATGAGCTGGCTGGGGTCAAGACAGCGGGATGCGACATTCATGGCGAATCTGTTCACATGAATGCCATCGGCATTCAGTTCCGCCCATCGCTGTTTGCCGCCGCCAAGGACATAGCCAGCCAGCCCCGGACTGCTCCGATGATCGAGACCGCTCATGGCGTTGAAAAGGTGGGTCACCGAAAAGCGGGAGGCCGGGAGTTTCATGGCAATTCCCGGCGTACTGCTATGCCCCAGTGCAATGACAACACCGGCGCTTTCAAGCAATGGATAGAGTTCATCAACGCCTTCAAGCTCAGGGGCCAGCGTCATGACGGCGAGAAGGCCATCGCAGACTTCAAGAATTTTTTCCAAAAGCGGTTTTGATGGCCTGGCGATATTCTGCAGAGGTATTCCGCCCCGCTTTTGCGGATTGACAAAGGGGCCTTCAAGATAGATTCCGGGGATTTTGCCGGGGAAAAGGCCAGAGGTCTTGATTGCTCGCACAAGCTCAGAGACAGCCTGCTCTTCCCAGAGCATGGTGGGCACGAAAGCGCCAATGCCCAATGTTTCCAGGCGGGCTGACAGTCTGACTAGGGCTTCTGCCGGGGGCCCCTGCTCAAAGCCTACAGAAAAAGCGCCGTGGATATGAAGCTCGACCAAGGGGGGCAGGATGTAGCCGCCGCGGCAGTCCTCGACCGGCGAGGAAGCGGCTTCAGGAAAATGGTCCAGGACCGCTTCCAGCGGTCCTGGACCGGCATAGCTGATAATGCCGTGCTGAGCGATGAGAACAGCATCGTCAATCTGGAAATCGAGGAGTACAAGGGTGCCGTTCTTCAGGATAAAGGAATCCATGAGCTATTGTGCGCACCAAGGGGTTGTGATTGTCAACCTGCCTGATGCCGGCAACTCTACAAGTTTGCTTTCACTGCTTCGGCAAGCTGTTCTGCCGTTTCACTGCCCTTTCGGTAATAGACTGGGACTGTTCCCATCGGCGCTGAAACCGTGATGTTGCCTGGCGCTTCAGCAGAATATGCAACCTCACCGGTCCAGAAGTCTACCCAGGTGCCGGCTGGGAAATGGACCGAGCGCGTAACGGCGCCTTCTTCAAGCACAGGGGCGACCATGAGTTCTTGTCCGAGCAGGTACTGGGAATCGATAGTCCAGGCGGCAGGGTCTTCAGGATAGCCCAGGAAGAGTGGCCGCATGACCGGAATGCCGCGCATAGCGTTTTCCGCTTCGCAGGCTTGCAGATAGGGCTTCAAGGCTCTGTGGATTTTTGTCATTCGAGCCAGGTGCTCAAGCGTTTCATCATCCGAATCGAACTGCCAGTTATCCTTGGGACGGTTGCCTTCATGCGTGCGCATCACGGGGGTGAAGGCCGCGAATTCGGCCCATCGCATAAAGAGCTCTTTGGTGCGCTTCATGCCATAAAGGGTTGTATAGCCGCCGATATCTGAATGATGAAGGCCATGCCCGCTCATCGCGGCACCCAGCGCCGACCGAAGCGCGGAAGGCAGCCCGTCATCGTTGGACCAGTCGACATTCTGATCGCCAGCCCAGAGCAGCGGGCAATATTTCTGACTGCCGGTAAAGCCGGCCCGCATAAAGAAGGTGACTTCCTGCCAGGCGCCGGCTCTGGTCACCGCCTCATAATTGCATTGTGCCCAGAGGCTTGGCCAGCGATTGTGTGCCAGAAGGGCGGGAGTGCCGTCGTACAGCACAGCATCGGAAGGTAGGTATTCGCCAAAATCCGCCATCCATCCGGATATTCCGAGATCGATGATATTGGCGACCAAGCGATCCGCGAACCAGCTGAATGCGGCGGGATTGGTCAAGTCGACGATTCCTGCGTAGAATTCTCCAAAATCGACCAGATAGTCTTCTCCAGCCTGATTTTTAACCAGATATCCGCGAAGGGATGCTTCTTTGAAAAGCGTCCAGCCTGCTCCGACATAGCAGTTGGCATAGCACAAGAAGCGAATCCCCTGTGAGCGCCATGCTTTGATCTGGCTGTCGAGACCGGGATATCGCTCGCGGTTCCAGACCCAGTCCCAGCGAAGCCGCTGGCCGAAGCTCGTAATATTGATGCCTTCCCAGTCCTGCGCCCAGATCCCGGCGACCGGGACACCTTTTGCCCGGGCTTTTTCTAATTTCTGCCGGCACACATCCGTTCCGCCCTGAATGCCAAGTATCACGCCGTCATGAGTCCAGTCAGGCAGGACAGGCTGGCGTCCAAAATAGGCACTCATGTCTTCGAGAAGCCCGGCCATATTTTCTTTGCTGAATTGCCTCGAGAGCACCAGGTTTTGCGGCAACTCCCAGAAATACAAGCTGTGCCGATCCGGTTTTGAAAAATCGAATACCGCATAGGCGGAAGTGTCCGCATGGCACCAGTAGCCTGCGCTGGAAACAAAACTGGGCTGCGGGAAAAAAGTCCACCAGTAGTCGCCGCCGGCATTGCCTTGCAGATCCGCTTCCAGGGTGATGCGGTTTTTTTTGTTCCGCCCTACACCCTGCTCGCTCGTCCACAGGGGAAATTTTCGCCCCCGCAGGTCAAGATAGGAGAAGTGCTCGCCGCATCCATAGATGTGTTCTTCAGCATCAGCAGGAAGCACAATCCTGTATCGATTGCCCCGCTGATTACCTAAATCCTGGGCATCCTCGCATTTGAGGCTGACTGCCAGCCGCCCTTCGCGGATCGCGAATTGAGCATCCAGAGAATATCGGCCGCAGGCTGAAAAACGGACTTTTGCAAAGCCGGGGCCTGATGCTTCAAGCTTCCAGTCGATGAGGGGCAGCAATTCTTCAATTTCATCCTCGATGGAGAAATTTCCGCAGTTCATGGAAATGGACTGACTGCCTTTTCCCGCATAGATGAAGGGCGAATCCGGCGTGTGAACGAGTACGGCGCGATCATCAAAAAGGAGCCGGAAGCCGGCTCCCTTCGTTTCAACCATCATTGTCGGTTCTTTCATAACAACCTTGTGTTTCATCAGCCTTTTACGCCGCCCGCGGTTATGCCGCGAATCAGGAATTTTTGCATTCCAAGCGTAAAAATAAATACGGGAACCAGCATGAGAGTGCCGGCTGCGCAGACTTGCCCCCAGGTGAGGGTTTCACCGCCGATGAGCCCATTGATGGCAATCGGCGCGGTCTTGGCCTTTACTCCGGTTAGAATCAGGGCGTAGAGAAATTCGTTCCAAGAGTTGAGGAAGGCAAAAACAGCCGCGACAACGAGACCGGGGGCAACGATGGGGAGAAAAATCCGGAAGAAAACACCCATCCGGCTGGCGCCATCCACCATGGCCGCTTCTTCATACGCCTTGTCCACCGCAGTAAAGAATGGCAGCAAAAGCCAGATGACATAAGGAACATTGAAGCTCGTATGCGCCAGCGTGATGCCGCCTACCGTGTCCCGAATTCCGAGATTGGTGAACATAAGGTATAGTGCGATGACCAGTGAAATCTGCGGCAGCATCCTAAATACCAGGAAGCTGTATGCAAGGCTGTTTCTCCAGCCAAATCGGAATCTAGCGATGCCGTATGAAGCCATGGCCCCGATGAGGACTGAAATGCCTGTAGAAAGGAGGCCTATGATGATGCTGTTCTTCATACCAAGCTGGAAACCGGGATTTTTCAGCACTAGTTCGTAGCTTCGTGTTGTTAGCTGAGACAATTTGAAGGGCTGACCGGAAAGAATGATAATGTCTCTTCGGAATCCATTTACGATAGTGATGCCGATCGGGTAAAGCTCGATAATGAGAACAAGAAAAGCGACAATCGCAATAATGGTGCTGGTGAGAATAGTTCGGGTGCGCTTTTTCATCTCAGCCCCCTGCCTTTTCTTCAAGTACGTCCAGACTCATGTTTTTCCTTACCAGGGTAAGCGCGAAAACTATAGAAAGAATCAGCAGGAAGATTGCCATGGAACTGGCCATGCCAACTTTCTGATATCCGAACGCCTGACGATGCGTGTACAGCGAGAACAGCATTGTTGAGGTTCCCGGTCCGCCTTCGGTCATGACATATACTTCACTGAAGACGCGTAATGCGTCGATTATTCTCAAAAGAATGGCCGTCAAAATGGTCGGTGTCAGCAATGGGATGATGACGGATCGCAGTTTTTTCCAGAATCCAGCGCCATCGATTTCAGCAGCCTCAATCATTTCCTGCGGAATCGCGGTGAGCCCCGCGTAGAGCAGCATGAACATGAATGGCCACATACGCCAGATATCTTGAATTATGATAGCGATGTATGCGGTTACCGGATTGCCGAGCCAAGTGATTTCCGGTGCCCCCAATTTCAGCAAAAGCGCATTCAGAGGTCCATAACGGGGCTGCAGCATGAAGCGCCAGGTCATACCGGAAAGAATTGGCAGAAAAAAGACGGGAAGGAGGAGCAGACTCCGCACCAGCCGTGCGCCGAAAAACTCGCGGTTCAAGAGGAGCGCAGCGGCGAAACCGAGCAGAAGCTCGAGCGGAATTGCAACAAAAATAAATCCCAGTTGGAGTTTGAGGCTGTTCCAGAATTCAGGGTCTTTTGTAAGACCAATGTAATTGCCCAAACCAACAAACCTTCTGGCTCCCGCACCTTCGGAAAGCGGCCAGTCGAAGGTAGAGACAATCAGAGAAAAGATAATGGGGAAAATGAGTACGGCAAAAACCACAAGCAGAGCGGGCAGGAGGAAAAGGAAAGGCGCGTGTTCGCGCGCCTTTCCTTCTTTGTTCCGTGCCGGTCTGCCGTCAGTAACCAGCTTTTTTGAGGACATCTTGTGTCTCATCCATTATTTTCTGCATAGCATCAGCAGTGGGCATCTGTCCGGTGATTCCCATGATCCAGTATTTCTTCACAATATCCTGAACCTGGGCGACTTCCTTGAATCTCGGGCGGGCGGCCGCGTACTTCATGGAATCGGCGATAGCTGCCAGCCAGGGCTTGGAAGCGGCGAATTTCGGGTTGGTCAAAGCGTCGGTGCGAGCGGGAACCGTGTTCTTTTCAACCAGCCAAGTGGCGATATCCTTGGAAGCCCACCAATAGACAAACTCGGCCGCGGCATCTTTGTTCTTGGAAGCGAGGGGGATATTGACTGCCCAGGTGCCTCTGATGGCAAATCTGCCAGCGGGGCCTGAGGGAGGAGCGGAATAGACGATTTTTCCTGCCGCAAGTGATTTGTCCGGATCTTCATAGCTGGCAATCTGAGCCGGCCAAATGAACTGGGTAAAGACACCCTTCGGATCTGCGCAGAAAGCTGCCTGCCGTTCGACATGCGCCATGGTTTCAGCTCCCTTCGGAGAGATAGCCATCAGCTTTTTGTAGAATTCCATGCCCTGAACAGCCTTCGCCTTGTCAACGACGAGTTTGGGTTTTCCGTTGACATAATCAATGAAATGAGTTCCGAAGGATTCCCACATGAAAATGGCTTCGCCGAATACGCCAGCCGGGCCGCCGTTGAAGGGGCCAAAACCGCCTGACACGATGCCGTTCTTGTAGAAATAGGTTCCCATGTCGAGCATTTGCTGCAGGGTTTGCGGAACGCCAAGGTCATATCCGTACTGAGCCTTGAACTCTGCCTTGTATTTCGGATTCTCGATCAGGTCTTTTCGAGTCATCCAGACATAGAGATTACCGTTGATGGGCAAGCCGATGAGCTTTCCATCCCACTGGGCGACATCGAGCATGGCCGGGGTGACCGTTGAGGGGTCTACTTTCTTGAAGACCTTGCCGGGAGCCCACTGGTCATAGGGGAGCATGAGGGATGCGAAGAGAGGGATATTGCCTTCATCAACGCATACAAGGTCATAATCCGTTTTGTCCTTGCCGACCGCGACGCTGGTTTTAGTGAAAACCTGGGGCGGCTGGAGGATTTCGAAATTGACCTTGATTCCGGTCGCTTTTTCAAATTCCGGGATTCTCTCCATCAGGGTGCGCGGATACGCATCATCCCAGAAAAGTACATTGATTGTCTGCGCTGAAACCATGCCGACCATGGCAACCGCGAGCAGAAGCATGAATAACGCCTTTTTCATCGAGGCCTCCTTGGGTTAATTTTCCCACTGAAAGTAAATCACGGGCCAGGCCAGTTGTCAATGCTGAAAATTGCGTCTGCCTGTTTTTTTTCGCATGGGCGACAAAAATCCATACTTCTGCTAGAATGCGGATACGATGGAAAAGAATTCAATTCAATACATTGCTTTGGACATGGACGGCACGATCCTTGATCAAGACTACACTATATCCCCAGCTGTCATCGATGCATTGCAGCGCCAGAAACTTTCCGGAAGAAAAATCATTCTCGCAACAGGACGCGTTCGGGCTTCGGCCTTGAAGCATGCACACAAATTCGGCGGGGCTGATGGCTACATTTGCTCAAACGGCGCGGATGTCTATGCGGCTGATGGCAGGCGGATCGCGAAACGTCACATCGAAGAGCCGGTCTCCAGACTTCTGGTTGAACTGGCGCGGCAAACGACATCGCATTTTCACGCATTTATTGAAGATGACTGGTATTACGAAAAAGAAAAGCCAGATACGAAGTTCTACCACCGGCGTTCCGGACTTGAGGGCCGCCCCACGAATTTTGATAATTTCAATGTCCTGACCTTTACCAAATTCATGTTCCTCGATGATCACGAGAAACTTGAGTCTATCAAAAGCAAGATCGAATCGGAATTTTCCACTGCCCTGCAAGCTATGTATTCAGCACCTTTCATGCTTGAAGTAGTCGCGCGGGGCGTTGACAAGGCGGAGGGACTCAGGGCTTTCCTCGATTTTGAGGGAGCATCGCTGTCTGAAGTCTGTGCCTTCGGTGACGCCGAAAATGATCTGGACATGCTGCAGGCAGTTGGAATCGGGGTTGCCATGGGAAACGCTCCCAAGCCGGTCAAGGAGGCAGTCCGGTATCACACGCTATCCGTTGACGATGATGGGGTTGCCGTATTTCTGAACACGTATCTTCCATGAAAACAGGAAACTGATCCGCCCTGCACTCCGTTGATTGAAGCGCTTTTGTTCTTGACCGCGAACCGCGCTCTTCTATATGATAGCTATGCTGAATCCGCCGGGGTGGTGGAATTGGTAGACACCAGGGACTTAAAAT
>JAJTBL010000074.1 GCA_021286925.1 Spirochaetia bacterium
GCATAGCCAAAATAGTTGTCGGCGATGACTGAGACAATGACGCCTCGAGTGTCGCGCGCACAGATTTTGAAGGGCTTGCCGTCATTATAGCGTTCTGTGGGCTCCTTCCAGCACATGCCGTCACGGCGCTGGCGCGCGGTAGCCTGATCGTAATGAGGCCGTCCGAGTTCTTTCTTGGTCAGCAGAGTCAGGTGCGGAGCGAGCACAATGAGGCCGGTGGTGCCGGTCCAGCGCAAGGGATCGAGGGCGGCATCGTTTTCAGGAATAAAAGGATCGCCTGAATTGCCGAAAATGCTTTCGACAAAGTCGAGGCTGGCGGCAAGGGATCCTGGCACGAAGAAACGAACTTCCATGGAGCGCTCTTCGCAGTAGCCCTGCACTTCGGGGCGGACAATAGGCCGCAGAAGGACGGAAAGGAAGGCACGGGCTTTTTCGCCTTCACCAGCGGTGAAGGGGATGTCGAGCATTTCGGCCGGCGGGTTGAATGCAGCTTCTAAAAGGCGGGCGAAAACCAGCTTGGGAACTGCTTTCTTGTCAGCGGGAACCGGCAGTCCGCCTTCCGCGATATGGAACACACCTTCGGTCGTGCGCTTGTCGTTGGTCGGGTTGTGAAGGACACCATTTCGAATTCGATATGAGGTCAGGGTGGGTGATACATGTTTATGCCCATCGGGCGGCAATGAGAGCTCGCGAGCCATACCATAGCGGTCGAGCACGAGGGTCCTGGAGGGAATTCGCGGCAGGCGTGCCAGGCCGAGATCGCTGAAATAGGCATCGAGGAAGTCCTGGATGCGCTGATCGACGGGCGGCAGGTAGCTGGCAAGAATCCGGTCTTTCTGGCGGAAACTTTCGAGCATGTCGGAAGCCAATTCTACAAATCCGGTTCCTTCTTTCGAGTAGACCGGCAGGCCCATGCTCGCCAGTTTTATGTTGATATATGATATGAGCTTATTTCGCTCTTGTTGGGAAAGCCGGTTGAGGCGCAGGCCAAAATCACGTTTTACAGACATGTAAGAATCCTCCTTTGGAGTTTTCAGCATGATAGTATAAAAGAAAAATCATTTGAATACCCGCGGGGAAGCATGCTGTGATTAAAATTATGGGGCAGTTGTCATGCTTTATGGCAGCGCTTCAGTCACTCCGCCTGCAAAACTGCCGTCTGCGACGAGGCTGGCAATTGCGTCGAGGTCTGGGTACATGATTCGATCTGAATTAACCATGGAAACCACAGAACGCACGGTGGCATATGCTTCCGCAGTTCTTGGAGAGAGCAGGGAAGCGGTGTCGGCGGCACCAATTTGGATGGCGCGGAGGTCGAGCGCCTGACAGGCTGCACAGAGTTCCATCGCGAGAACCCGCTGGGCATTCCAGATGATGCTCCGCGCTTTTCGCGCCGCGATGGTGCCCATGGAGACATGGTCTTCCTGGTTGGCGCTGGAGGGGATGGAGTCGACGCTGGCTGGATGTGCCAGAACCTTGTTTTCAGAGACCAGGGCCGCTGCCGAATACTGGACGATCATGAAGCCGGAATTGATGCCGCCTGATGTGGTCAAAAAGGCGGGGAGGCCTTCCGAAAGCGCGGGGTTGACCAGGCGCTCGAGGCGGCGTTCGGAAATATTGGCAAGTTCAGCGCAGGCAATCCCGAGAAAATCCATGGCGAGGGCGATGGGCTGGCCGTGGAAATTGCCGCCTGAAAGGATGTCGCCCGGATCTTGCCCATGAACATGTTCCGGAGAATGCCCCGATGCCGTGTGTTTTTCGGCGCCCTTGTGCTGGTCAGCGCTTTCGGGGTTCGGAAAGATGAGCGGATTGTCAGTGACCGCGTTCAATTCGTTTTCGATACAGCGCTGGACATAATCGATGGCATCGATGCTGGCACCGTGAACCTGGGGGATACAGCGCAGCGTATAGGGATCCTGGACGCGCAGCTCTCCCTGGCGGGAGGTCAGCCGCGAGTTTTCCAGCAATTTGCGCAGGTCGGCGGCGCATTGGATTTGGCCGGATTGGCGGCGAAGTTCATGAATGCGCGGATCGAAGGCGTCGGTGATGCCTCGCAAGGCTTGAATGGTCATGGACGACACGAGGTTGGCGGTTTGCACGAGATTGCGCGCGTCATAGACTGCCAAAGCGCCGATTGCTGTCATGACCTGGGTGCCGTTGATAAGGGCAAGGCCTTCCTTTGCTTCAAGGGTAATCGGCTTGAGGCCAGCCAGGGCCAGGGCCTTGCTGCCTGCCATGCGTTCGCCTCGATAGAATGCCTCTCCCATGCCGAGGAGCACAAGGGTCATATGGGCGAGCGGGGCCAAGTCGCCGGATGCGCCGAGCGAACCTTTTTCCGGAATGACCGGCACAATGCCGGCGTTGAGCACATCCACCAGGTGCTGGACGGTGCGCGGGCGGATGCCGGAGTGTCCGACGGCCAGCGCGTTGGCCCGTAAGGCCATGATGGCTCTGACAACGTCTTCTGGCAGAGGCTCGCCTTGTCCGCAGGCATGGCTCATGATGAGATTCTTTTGCAGAATCGCGTTGTCTTCTTTGGAAATAACAACATTGCAAAACTTGCCAAAACCTGTAGTAATTCCATATCTGACAAGTCTTTCTTCAACGCACGATTCCACGGCGGAGCGAGAGAGCGCCATCCGCTGCAGTGCGGTTTCATCCAGCGCGACAAAAGCTTTTTCACGAGCAATTCGAACTAAACTATCAAGGGTCAGCGAACAACCATCAAGGACAACCGTTTCCAAGTCTGCAATCATGCCTGCAGTATACCATGATTTTACTTCCGCGGACAGTTGAAATCGAGCTGTACGGCATCCTCTGGACAACTGCAGCATGAGCTGGTAAAGTACCGGCATGAAGGACAAAATGAACCACGGGAAAGGCTCTGCGCTGGCTGGCTTCGGCATTGCACTAATCTGGGGACTGACATTTCTTTCCATAAAAGTAGCAATTCAGGAATTTGAGCCGATGACGCTGGCATTGATGCGCTTTATCATGGCAACTGCCTTGGTGCCGGTAATTGCCCTGCTTACGCGGACTTCGCTGAAAGTAGCTCGGCAAGACATGCCGATTTTGGCCGCCAGCGGTTTTGTCGGCATTTCATTGTATTTTTTCTTCGAAAACAATGGGATATTGCGGCTTTCCGCTTCTGAATCTTCATTGATTGTCGGAACCATTCCTGTCCTGACTTTGCTGATGGAAATTTTCCTATACCGCGAAAAGCCCAAAACCAAAGTGATACTCGGCATTCTTTTGTCTTTTTTGGGCGTGGCTCTGATTGTGCTTCGCTCGGAATCAGCGCGCTCATCCAGTTTTGATGGCTACTTGTACATGGCAGGCGCAGCGATTTCCTGGGTAGCTTACAGCTTTCTCACAAAGCCGGTTTCCAGCAAATATCCGCTGCTCAGCATTACATTCTGGCAGATTTTTTTCGGTACTCTCGGCTGCCTTCCCTTTGCGCTTTTGGAAAATAAAAGCATTGTACATGTTTCCGGAGCGGCTTGGCTGAATGTTGTGTTTTTGGGAGTGCTCGGTTCGGCGATCGGCTATTGGCTGTATGTCATCATGCTGGACAATCTGGGAGCCAGCCGTTCCAGCGTGTTTATCAACCTTATACCGGTTGTGTCTGTGATTGCTTCATTTTTTGTGCTCGGTGAAAGGCTTGCTCTGCTTCAGATTCTTGGCGGTGCAGCAGCTTTGGCGGGGGTCTATCTGGCTACTGGCCGTTCGTGAAACGCGCGCAATTTAACGTTGGTCTTTCACAATGCATCTGCATTTTGAAAGAGCCTCAATTGACAGTTTTTTTCCTTCAAAACAAAGAGGCGGATTCAAGCGCGCCTGAACCCGCCTCCTCGATCTTATGCTTTTTTCAATATTGCATATACTTCTTCTGCCGATTGTGCGTTCTTGAGAGCCATTCTTGCAGCGTCATCGCCAAGAATAGCTCCGAGGCTCGCCAGCACCTGCATGTGCGGTGCTTCATCATCGGCCGGTGTCGCAATCAGCGCGATAATGTGGCACATCGTTCCATCGATGGTCTGGAAATCCACACCGTTTTTATGGATACCCACGGCCAGAGTCTGAGATTTTATGCCGGTGGTTCGTGCATGCGGCAAGGCGATTCCATGCTCCATGCCGGTGCTCATTCTCGCTTCGCGCTCAAGAATATCCTTTAAGAGCTGTTCGCGTGATGCGACTTTTCCTGCCTTGTCCAGCATATTGACCAGCTCTTCGATGACTTCGTTCTTTGTCGCTCCCTTCAGATTCGTTGTCACACAGGCAGGATCGAGGATTTTTCTGAAGGTCGTATCCTTTCTGCCGCTGTCAACATGGAGCTCAGAGCGGAGCTTTTCAGGATCGAAGCTGTCTTTGAGCTTGTCAAAATTGGCATCCAGCTTGACCAGGGTTTCGTGCAGAGTTGCCCTGACAAAGGGTGCGTCTTCAGGTGCTGTTTCTATGGTTATGAAGTTCTTGCCGGTAATCAGCGATATCGAAATATCGCCTTTCCGGATATGGCTGATATCATCTCGAATGCTCATGAGCTGGACAAAGAATCCTTCACGTTCCAGCTCGCGGAGGAAGGTCGAGGATACAAGCTCCGCCAGCTCCCTGGTTGGAAATTCGACATTGATAGTTTCCGTTTCAGAGCCTTTGACGGGCTTGATCGTTCCAGGGCCGCCGGCTGTGAGCACCATGCTTAAAAGGGGCGGTGCGATGATGCTGGTTACCATGGTCATCAGAATGGCTACGCCGAAAATCGATGGTTCCAGAATGCCTGCAGAAAGGCCGATACCCGCAATAATCAGTGCTACTTCACCGCGCGGCACCATTCCCGTTCCGATGCGGACCGCACCTCGGATATTGAAGCCGAGAAAGAGCGCTGGAATACCGCAGCCAAGAACTTTAGCCAGAACAGCCATAAGGGTATAGATGGCGCCGAAAGCCAGGACGGCGGGATTCAGCATCTGGCGGACATCGACCAGCATACCCATCGCAGCGAAGAATATGGGGACGAAAAAGTCATAGAGCGGTTTGATTTTATCCTGGATAAGATAGGCAATATCGGTTTTAGAAAGGCTGATGCCAACAATATACGCGCCGATAATCATCGCCAATCCCTGCATCTCGAAAAAGCCTGCCAGGAGAAGGGCAAGGCCTAGGGCTAGAACGGGATACATGGCTTCACCGCCCATCTTTTTGAGCAGTTCGGCAATTTTCTTTCCAAAAATCAGCCCCAGTGCTGTAAATCCAAGCCAGATTCCAAAGGCTTTCAGCGCAATGCTCGTGATGCCCCAGGCGGAAAGGCCGCCTGATTTGTGGCCGGTGAGCACTGCCACGATGCCCATGACAATCGCGAGGAGGACAATACCGATAACGTCATCAAAAACAGCTGCTGCGAGGATGGTGACGCCCTCCGGTGAATCCATCTTTTTCTTGTCGGAAAGGATGCGCGCAGTGATGCCGACTGATGTCGCCGTGCTCATGATGCCGAGGAACATGGATCCCGGTGCGAAAAATGATTGATGGGTCAGCAAGGCGCCAATACCGGCTCCAAAGGTGTAGGAGGCCGCTACGCCGCCCAAACCGACAATGCCGCCTGCAACCGAATAGTGCAGGAACATGTCGATGTCGGTTTCAAGACCAGAGGAGAAGAGCAATATAATGGAAGCTACTGTTGCGAAAGCATAGAGAACCGGGCTGACCGCGAAGCCTTCGGAAGCCTGAAACAGCCCGCCCGGAAAACCGGGAAGGGGGATGGCTCCGAGCGCATAGGGGCCGATGATGACACCTGATAAAAGCTCGCCGATGACTGAAGGAAGGTTGATTTTTCGCGCCAGCGCACCTCCGGCTCTGACCGCGAAGATGACAATGGCGAGCTGCAACACGATGGTTGTCATTTGTTCGGTCAATGACGGGGCTTCAGTACCTTCCGCGAAAACGGCTGAAGCAGTGATAAGAAAGAAAAGAAGAATCAGAATTTTTCGAAGTTTCATGATGTGCCTCTCATTGCAACTATATCAAATAGCGAAAAAGTGCACAATATGTCAGCATATGGTAGTATATGAAAAAATGCTTGCTGAATTATTTACAAAAACTCTTCTTAATCAAGTATAGAACAGCCGTGGGATATTGCAAGGCTTCAATCTGCCAGATATTCTGTTCTTGATGCTGACGGTTCTGTTTGAAAATTCTGACATTCTCATCATTGACAAGCCTGCAGGGCTGGCTTCCCAGCCAGGTGAGCGAGTAGGAGCTTCGGTTGTTACCCTCGTGGAACGCCAATTCGGTTTCAAGCTCTATCCTGTGCATCGTCTGGACAAGGAAACGGCAGGATGCATGATGCTGGCGAAAAGCTCTCGCGCAGCTTCAGTTTGGTCGGAACGCCTTTCAGAACGAAAAATCAGAAAAATTTACTGGGCGGTGAGTTTTGGTACGCCTCCGCGCGATAAGGGTGCTTTTTCAGACTCCCTTGATTATCAGGGCAAATCGCAGAAGGCTGAGACTTTCTATCGGGTCCTTCGGACATTCAATCCTGAAAACCTGTCCCAAAACGGTGCAGGAGGAGCTGGCTGGGAAGCTTTGCCAATGAGTCTTCTCGAGCTGGAACTGGGAAGCGGGAGGATGCATCAGATACGGCGTCATCTCGCCCTGCATGACCTGCCGATCCTCGGTGATGACAAATATGGGAATTTCCGATTGAATAAGCAGATAAAGTCGCTTTTAGGGGTGAAAAACCTGCTTTTATGGGCGCGCCAGTTGGAGATCCCCGGCATTGGTGCGGTTGTTTCAGCACAGCCCGAGCATTTTTCAAAATTCTTCGCGGTGTGGGATGATGAGGAACCCGGTAAAACCGTTGATTCCGCATTGAGCGGCGGACAGCTTTGACCAATGAGAGAGGGGATTACGATATGGCGATAGAACTTTTTAGACTTTCTCATGGAGCTCTGTGGCTGATACCTGATGGGCGGGTCATCAAAATTCAGGGCTTTCATGACAGCTGGCTCAGAGCCCATAGCGCACTGGCTTCGGGGGCGAAAAATACCGTGGAGTTTGTGCAGAAATCCGGCTGGATTTCCGCTGTTCTGCACGACCAAGGGTTTTGCGAATTGATCATTCGGTCAAGAACCGAAGACCGCCTCCGGCAGGCTGTCTGGAATATTCTGTCAACCAATCAGGACCTCTTGAACAAAGTGGTTATCATGGTTGTCGGGCTGGAGGGCTGTCTGGTGCTGGGCAAGGCCGAAATCGAATCGCGGGAAGTTTTTGAGCGCGCCCTTGATTCCGCCGTGTTTTCTTGATTAGTAGCTTGGCTGCACAGTATGGCCGCCGACAGTATCGCCGCAATGTATGGCAGCACAGTAGGTCTGCGTCCACCAAGCCAGCTATATCTCCAGCTTCTTGAGTAGATTCATCAGCAATTTCGCGTTATTGGGCGCATTCCCTCGGGCATGGTTGTTGAAGGCCACAAAAATTTTGTCTGCCTTGGCTTTAAGCGAATGAACAGTTCTAGCTTTTTCCTTCAATTCTTTTTCCGAATACTCATAATCATATCGGCTGGTGACATCCCCGCTCCACCATTGCTGGCTGTTTTTGCCATGGAGCCGATAATAGACGGTTCGCGTCGTCATGATTGAAGTTTCCGGCGGCACGCCCTCCAAGTCGGGGCGGTCGATCATGGCAAGCGTGATAGAGCGGCTGGAGAGTTCCTCGTAAACCCGCGGCAGATACCATTGTGCATTTCGAAATTCGACTATCAAAGGGACACTCTCCAGAATTTGGCAGAG
>JAJTBL010000075.1 GCA_021286925.1 Spirochaetia bacterium
CGGGGCTGTGATGCGACACTACAAGAAATCAGCTACATTCTTTCCTGGAGCGAATGCAAGCTGGCAATTCTAGAAAATGAAAAACAGCTCGAAAAAGTGTTGGAAGTTCAATCTTTACTGCCATTGCTGAAATCAGTGATTCTCTTCGATCCGCCTTGTGCCGAACTCAAAACGAAAGCAGAATCCTCTGGACTGGCAGTTCTGAATTATGGTGATATATTTGAAAAAGGCTCCGTTCTGGAAAAGGCAAATCCAGGCTTCTACCGTACCGAAGCCCAAAAAGGCAAACGCAATGATCTTGCGACAATCATCTATACTTCAGGCACTACCGGAGACCCGAAAGGTGTCATGCTGAGCCATGGCAACTTCCTCCATCAGACTGAATACCTGCCGTCCGTCATCGGCGTCAAATCCGGCGAGCTGTTCCTTTCAGTTCTGCCGGTCTGGCATTCTTTTGAACGGGTTGTCCAGTACATTGTTCTGCAAGCCGGTGCAGGTATCGCCTATTCAAAACCGATTGGTTCCATCCTGCTGGCCGATATGCAGGCGGTTCAGCCGCATTGGTTCACCTCGGTTCCGAGAATCTGGGAATCGGTCAAGGACGGCGTCTATAAAAGCATCAGGCAGTCAGGAGGTGCTAAGCAAACCCTTTTCAAGGTTTTTGTCGGCATCGGTGAATCCTACGCCTATTTCAGAAATCACCTTTTAGGCCGAATACCTGCCTTCGTCCCCCGTTCTCGGGTTCTGGAAGTTGCGGTATCGATTATCCCCTTCCTCCTGCTTTTCCCGCTCTGGAAACTGGGCGATATTCTGGTCTTCAAAAAGGTTAAAGCCAAGCTCGGCAAACGCTTTATCGCGGGAGTGTCCGGCGGCGGCGCTCTTCCTGCTACGGTAGACCGCTTCTTCGACGCCCTTGGCGTCCTTATCCTGGAAGGTTATGGGCTGACTGAAACAGCGCCGGTGCTCGGCGTCAGGATGAAAAAACACCCGGTTATCGGCACAGTCGGTCCGGTTCATAAAGGTACGGAAATTCGAATTGTCGGCGAGCATGGAGAAATTCTCGGCCCCGGCAAGAAAGGTGTCATCCAGGTTCGCGGCCCGCAAGTCATGCTGGGTTATTACAAGCGGCCCGATCTGACTGAAAAAATCATGACCAAAGATGGCTGGCTCGATACCGGCGACCTCGGCATGCTGACAGTTCACGGTGAAATTCGCATAACGGGAAGAGCAAAGGACACCATCGTTCTCCGGGGCGGCGAAAATATCGAACCAGTCCCTATCGAGCAGAAGCTTTGCGAGAGCGAATACATTTCCCAGGCTGTGGTACTGGGGCAGGATGAAAAATATCTGGCCGCGCTCATTGTTCCAGCCCAGGAAAGAATCATCGAATATGCCGAAGAAAACAATATCCCCTTTGCGGATTATGAATCCCTGATTCTTCAGCCGGAAATTCATGAACTGCTCGATTTTGAAATTTCAGAACTTGTCAGCAGTAAAAATGGTTTCAAGCCCTTTGAGCGGATTTTTAAATTCGATGTGCTAGCCGAACCCTTCCAGCCTGGCCGCGAGCTTTCTGCCAAGCAGGAATTGAAACGCCACGCAATCAACACATTATACCATCAGAAAATAAAGGCTTTGTTCAAAAACTGACAGTTTTCAGTGCATGAGCTCAGTGAATTTGAGAGCGAATAAAAAGCCCGGAGCTTCATAGCCCCGGGCTTATTCCAATACGCGAACAGCAGCAACATCAGCGCGCTGCGGTTCGTGTGATTTTCATTCTAATTCGATATCCCCCAAAACGCTCTTGACATGCAAACGCTTGGTCCCCTGCCCAATTTTATACGCACAGCGGCGCGGCTCAGATCCCGGGGCAATGGTCTCATCCGGTGAACTGATGTGTCCGGAAAGTGTCTCTGCCCTGAATTCGATATTCGCCTGTTCGAGCATGAGATTGATATCGCCATCGTAGGTGTTCACTTCGCCGCCGCCAAAAACCGGACCGAGTTCAAGCTCCACATCGCCGGTTCTGGTAATGAGCCGAATTCTGCCCTCCGGCCTCAGCACCGAAATGTCGCCGGTTTGCGTCAGCGCAACAACATTGCCTTTTACTCGGCTTATCTGAATATCGCCGCCCTGGGTCTCTGCATTGATTGTACCGTTGATTTTCGAACAGCGGATGGATCCATCAATAGTCCGCACGGAAATTGAGCCGCAGTTTATCAGGGTAATCTGTCCTTGCACGGTTGAAGCTTCAACCGAATGAGCACCATGGATATGGATACCGCCAAGCTCGGTCATCGCCAGCACATTGACCGGGCAATCCCTGATGTCGATTTCACCTTTCAGGCTGTGGACTTCTAGATCCTGTATCCGCGCGGGCACTTTGACTTCAATTGAAGCAGTATACACATTTGACGATGCTTCACTGCCAAGCACAAGAATGCTTTCATGACGGCGGACTGTCGGCTTCCAGGATGGTATCGTAGATGTTGTACCATGCAATTCACAGTCGATATGAATGAGCCCATCCGGTGAATTCGATATTGCAATTGCCCCTTCAGGCAAACGGATTATCAATCGCTCAGCTATTTCCGGATCGATAGTTTCCTGGAAATAGCGAATCTCGAGGTCAGTGCCCTCGCTCCGCATAGGAACTCCTTTCCCTAACCGTACCATGGTTCACCAATTTCAAAAACCGCTGAGTCTTGGAATTGACTTTGCTGTTTCTGGCCGTTCTAGAGAACCGCTTTGCAACACACGCTATTTGAGGCAGTCCCTTTAAAATGCCTCAGCATTTTAAAAGAACCTCGCCGAAAAATCAGCATATCACAAAATGTGCCTTTCGGCTACTATTTTGAAAATTGAAACATTTCCCTGCCATACCATTGACAGGCTATTAAGTCAGCATTATAGTTTGTAATACAAACTAGTTTGCGAGGTTTACGAATATGCAGAATAAAGAAGCTCAGCAAAAGGATTTTCAGGACATTGCCGAATGTCTCAAGGATTTGCGAGCGGCGATAAAAACAAACAGCCCTTTGCTTCACTTTGTGGCAAGTTCGCGTCTTTATCCAATTCTGGGACTTGTATTCGGAGTTCTGGCATCGGGATATTCGATTATGATGCATATCCTAACAACTGCCAGCGATACAGCGGAGCCGGGATTTCAGCCTGCCAGCCTTACCTGGATATTTCTTGTATTCCTCCTGGTTTGCGGCGGAGTTGTAAAGGTATTTTACACCAATCGCCTCATCAGAAATTACAAAAACGCTTCTTTCAGCGCCCTCTTGAAAACCATTTATGGGGGAAAAATATCAGGCTTTCTTCTGAGTGCTCTGCTGACAATTGCCACCGCTATTCTTTTTCTGATAAGGACGAACCACCCATGGTACATTGTGCCGGTTGCCGCCATCTTTACTTCATTCGTCGTCCAGGCCATGAATCTCCTCATTGAACTGAGCGAATACAGTGTCTTCGGATATTCCATTCTGATATTCGGGCTTGCATCGGTATTTCTCATAGATACCTGGCCGTGGCTTTGCACAGCGCTGACCTTCGGCGGATCTTTTCTGATATTTGGAATCGCTGGACTGGTACGAGCTGCAAAAACAAAAGGTGAAAAATGAAAAGCCGTACCAGAGCAAAAGACAGCCTGCCTGACCCCGACAGGATCATTCACGAGCGTGCCCGCTTGAGAATTCTTGTGTATCTTGCCTCTTCGCTATCCTCAACGGTGGGTTTCACTGAACTGAAAGACAGCCTTGGCATGACGGCAGGCAATCTGTCGACACAGATAAGCACGCTCGAAGAAGCAGGTTACATTCGGGTAGAAAAGCGGTTTGTGGGGAAAAAGCCTCATACATCGATCGTGCTGACCACAGAAGGGAAGACCGCTCTTGAAACATATATAGCCGATATCGAAATTCTGATGACTGCAGCAAGAAAACAGGAAGGCGTTTTAAAGGAAGATCAGCACTGAAAAGGAGAAACCGATGGAATCCATTCTTTCCCTGGTGAATGTCAAGAAAATCTACAGAAAAGGCGATACTGAAGTTGTCGCGTTAGCCGGCATCAATATCGAGTTTGAAAGGCAGGAATTCTGTGCAATAGTCGGGCCTTCAGGCTCAGGAAAAACAACTCTCTTGAATATTATCGGCTGTCTTGACCGGCCGACTGAAGGTTCAGTCACCTATCTTTCAAAACCCCTTGCCTCGCTCGATGAAAAAAGCCTTTCTGCGTATCGCAGGGAGCATATCTCCTTTATATTTCAGTCCTTCAATCTTATACCTGTTCTCACCGTCGTAGAAAACGTCGAGCTGCCATTGGAAATTGAAGGCAAGACAGCAAAAACCGATGTGAGAAGAAAAGCGCTTGCCATGCTCGAAAAAGTCGGTCTTTCCGATAAGGCAAACCGATATCCGAGGGAGCTTTCCGGTGGCCAGGAACAGCGGGTAGCAATCGCACGGGCGCTGGTCAAGGATCCTGTCGTTGTGCTTGCCGACGAACCAACTGCCAATCTGGATTCGCATAACGCTGAAGAAATCGTGCGGCTGATGAAAAAAATAAATGCCGATCTTCATACAACCTTTATTTTTTCGACCCATGACCGGATGATCATGCAGGAAGCGGGCAGAATCATCGAGCTGCACGATGGCGCTGTCGCTTCGGATACGAGGAGATCATGATGAACCGGACACTGCTGTCCATCGCGGCTCGGAACGTTGTGCGATACGGGAAACGAACGGTCATCACCGCCATTGTGTTGATGTTTGGACTTGCCTGCTTTATATTTTTCGACGCATTGCTCGCAGGCATGGACCGTATGACCATCGACGCGATGACCGACTATACCGCTTCTTCGATTATTATCAGAACCGTTGAATATCAGAAAAATCATCGAGGTCTGCCGCTGGATTACGGAATTGACGCGCCTGAAAAACTGATTGAGGATTTACAGCAGACTGTTCCGGAAGCAAGCGGTATTGCACCGCGAACATCGTTTACCGGCAATGCATCCAACAGGATCGAATCGATACCGATTCTGGGTACTGTCGTTGATCCAATCCGCGACGCTTCTGTGTTTCGGATTCGCACTGCTGTAAAAAAGGGAAGTTGGCTTTCACCCGACATTAAAGAAAAAACAGCGGTCCTCGGTATTACTGTCGCCCAGGATCTCGGTCTTTCTGTCGGCGACTATTTCCTGCTATCCGCCAGAACCACCGATGAGGCGACCAACGCCGATGAATTCAAGATCATCGGAATTGTCGATGTACCAGCTCCGGAAATCAATCAAGGCGGGGTTTTTATTTCTTTTGACAATGCCCGCGATTTTTTAGGTTCCAACCTGCCGGTCACCGAGATCGATATGGCCTTGCCGAGACAGCCCAGCATTGATGCGGGAATGAAGAAAGCAGGCGAGGCTGCTCGCAAAATCGCACAACGTCATCAAGACCTTGCAATAATATCCATTGCAGACACAGCGAAAGATTACATGGCGATGCGCGCCATGAAGTCAAAATTCTCATCGATCATCATTGTTGTCGTTCTTCTCATCGCCGGCGTGGGAATCGTGAACACCATCCTGATGAGTATCTATTCGAGAATCAAGGAAATCGGCGTGCTCAGGGCTTACGGAATGGAAGCTCGGCATATCAGATGGCTGTTTTCGCTTGAGGGAATCATGATCGGCACGGTGGGAAGTCTCGGCGGTGCACTGCTTGGAGCAGTCCTTGTCTGGTGGGCGAGCACAAGCGGTATTCCGCTGGATATGTTCCTTGGAAAAATCTCGATCGGCAGTATTCCGCTGGCGGGCACACTCTACGGTGAATGGCATATCGGTACTTTTATTTTCAGTATCGCGTTCGGAATTCTGGCTTCATGGTTCTCTGCAAGAATTCCTGCAAAAAAAGCTGCATCACTCGAAGTGACCGAAGCGCTGCGTTTTATCTGATAAGGAGGCAGGGCATGAAAGTTTTTACAATGGCAATCCGCAATCTGCAGAGAAACAGGCGCAGATCCCTGCTCGCCGCCAGTTCGGTCGTTCTTTCAATCTTTCTAGTTATTGTCCTGCAGGGGTTTATGGATGGTTTTCTCGATTCGCTGGTACGGAATTACACAAAAAACGAAACAGGACATATCAATATAACAACCGCTGAATACCGTGAGCGCGCCCGATTCATGCCGGTTGATACATTCCTGGAAGATTACGCGGCACTTTCGGATGCGATTCGTACTGAACTTGGAAACATCGAAAATACCGCAGTCATTGCGCCGCGGATTCGATTCGGCGTTCTTTTATCATCCGGCAGCCTGACCCGCCAGGCACTGGCGCTTGCCGGCGATCCTGAAATAGAAAAAAACCTTCTCATGCTGGACAGACGCCTCCTGCCTGGCGGCCAGTATTGCAACAGCCCTGGCACTGTCATTATCGGAGAAAAACTTGCCAATGACCTGGGGCTCTCGGCTGGAGATGATATAAAAGTTGTAGCACAGAAAGCTGATGGCGGCATCGGTTTTAAAAAGCTCAGAATTTCAGGGCTCTTCAGAACGAATGTCAATTCTCTGGATGAATCGGTTTTTCAAATGTCGCTCAACGATGCGCAAAGCCTGCTCGCAATGGGAAATGGCACCCAGCAAATCTCCATAATGCTACCGGCCTCCGAAAACTCAGCATCCCGAGCCAGCGCCCTTTCCCGACAGCTTGCAAGCAAAGGCTTCAGCTGGCTTTCGGTTCTTCCGTGGACCGCGATCGGCGAGTATCCAAAAATCGTCGCGATGGCTGGCGCTGTTTATTTTTCGATGTACTTTGTCATCGCGCTGCTCGGCGCTTTTATAATCGCGAACATCATGACAATGGTTGTCCTGGAGCGAAAACATGAAATCGGCATTCTGATGTCGATGGGAATGAAGAAGGGCGATCTCCTCAGCCTCTTTTTACTTGAGGGCAGCCTGCTCGGATTCATCGGCGCTGCAACAGGGAGTATCTGCGGTCTTGCCGTTACCGGCATTTTTTCAAAAATAGGCTTTGATCTGACCAGCTCGATGGCAGGAATTTCCTGGCCGCTGGACAATATCATACATACACGGTTTTCAATAGGAGCAGGCATTGCGGGAATTGCGCTCGGTACCGTTGTCGCGGCTCTTGTATCGTGGCTGCCTTCATGGCGAGCTGCAAACCTGACGCCTGTTGAAGCAATTCGCTCTATTTAGATACTTTGAGAAGGAAAAACCAATGAAACGAGAAATATTTGTAATAATGGCCTGCGCTTTTTTCAGCCTGATGACTGGAATGGTCTATGGTCAGTCAGCACAGTCTATCATTGAAAAAGTAGAAGCGAATCAGACATATCAGAGTATTTCCTATGAGGGGACGATGGAAATACTATCGGGATCCCGGACCATGACAAAGACCATGAAAGCGTGGACGGTCGGTTCCGATAAAGCGTTTATCGAATTTACAAATCCGGAAGACCGCGGTGTTCGGATGCTCAAACTCGGGAAAAACCTGTGGATGTATTTTCCATCGGAAAAAGACACCATCAAAATCACAGGTGCTCTGCTTCAGCAAGGCATGATGGGATCGAATATTTCCTATGAGGACATGATGGAACCTGACATCCTGAAATCACGGTATGAAGCAAGCATATCAGGAGAAGAAACCATCAATGACCGCCCTTGCGTGATTCTTACGCTCAAAGCCCTGTCTTCAGCCGTTGCGTATTCAAAACGCGTAATCTGGGTAGACAAAGAACATTT
>JAJTBL010000076.1 GCA_021286925.1 Spirochaetia bacterium
CGATTCAAATTTTACGTAATAAAAAATTAACGTAAGTTTTATTTTACCGTATTTCAAAAAACTTTCAAGTAGGGTATACTGGATTTCGAAATGAAAAAGAGCGACAACGGGTTGAAAATCGGCGACCTGGCTTCGATGTTTGGACTCACCGCGAGGACCATCCGCTATTACGAGGAGCTTGGACTGCTGAAATCCAATGACAGAACCGAGGGAATCCATCGGCGATATCCGGAAAAGAACATTGTGTATCTGAACCGGATAAAATATTTGAAGGATTACGGACTCAGCCTCGGAGAAATCAAGGAATTTTTCGATCTCGCTGAAAAGGATCGGTCAGGAGCGGCGTGCAAGGCGTTGCTGCTCGCCAAGTACCAGGAAAAAATCGCGGAAGAGGAGAGCAATCTCGAAAAAATCCGCATCCGCCTCGCCTCGCTCAGAGCGCAGGTTGCGGCTTTGCAATCGCTGGAACATTTTTTCTCCTGCCCGGGCGATTCCTGCGAAGCCTGTGAATTTTCAATGTTCTGTGATGAACCGGAAGATGAAGCACCATGATTTATTCGATTGATATCGGAACTGCCAGCATGAAGGGCGGGTTTTTTACCCGCTCGGGTTCCTGCGTGGCTTTTGCGAAAGCACCCATACGCGCCGAAAAGGGTAATATCCCGCCAATCCATGAAATTTCGGCTTTCGCCTGGCTGGACGCCTTCAAAGAGCTTACCCGCATGCTTGCAAGGCAGACCGCGGCAGACGGGCCGGGCGCGCATGAGCATAAGAGGTTTGAGCCGGTTGAGGCGATTGTGGTCAGCGGGAATGGTCCGACCATCGTGCCGGTGGACGGCAGCGGCATGCCGCTGATGAATGCCATAACCTGGCTGGACCGCCGCGCTTCTGCCGAAGCAGCAGAAGCCAGCGCGGCGCTGGAATACAAACTCGACCCTGCCTATAACCTGCCCAAAATACTCTGGATCAGGCATCATGCGCCTGATATCTATGAAAAAGCCCGCTGGTTCGTGTCATGTCCTGAATATCTGTGCGCCCGGCTGTCGGGGAATTTCGTTTCTTTTCTGCCGGCCGAGGGTTTCAAGAAAATCATCTGGGATGACCAGGCTTTGGTGCGGCTTTCCCTGGATGCTGAAAAATTTCCGCCGTTTTTGCCGCCTGCCAGCGCGGTGGGAGTCTTGACGCAGTCCGCCCGGGCAGAATTCGAGCTTGAGTGTCTGGCTGAGCCCGGCATCCCCATCATTGGAAGCGGACCGGATTTTCTTGCCGCACTGGTCGGGACTGCCGCGATCGAGCCGGGGCGCGCCTGCGATCGGGCCGGAACTTCGGAAGGCATCAACCTCTGCGCGGCTGAGGCAGGACTCCGGGACAGCCGGCTTTTATACATGCCGCACATCATAAAGCCCTATTGGAACATCTCGGGAGTCATTTCGACTTCGGGTAAGGCGGTGTCGTGGATCCGGGCTGCGCTGGGATTGTCCGATCTTTCCTATGACGAATTTTTTGCCATGGCGGAAACTGCCCAGGCAGGAGCGGGGGGCTTGCTCTTTCTGCCGTACCTGTCGGGCGAGCGTGCGCCGATCTGGGATCCTGCAGCGCGCGGCGCTTTTATCGGCCTGGGTTTGCATCACGGCAAGGCAGAGATGGCGCGGGCTGTTGTCGAATCAACCGGCTTTGCAATCCGCGATGTGGTCGAATTGATGGAGGCTGCCGGTGCGCGGGTCGACGATATCCGGGTTACCGGCCACCCCGCCAGCGGGAGGGTCTGGAATCAGATCAAAGCGGATATTCTGCAGAAACCGGTGCGCGCGCCTGAGTTTTATCAGGCTGAACTAATCGGCAATACCTGCATGGCGCTCGCCGCCATGGGCGAGTTCAGCGACATGGCCGAGGCAAGCCGAGCCATTGTCAGAACGGGGCTTGTATATGAGCCTTCAGCCGAAAAAAAAGCTATGTATGATGAACTTTTCGGGCTCTACCGGGAAAGCTATCAGGCTTTGAAAGGGATTTTTCCGCGGCTTGCGGGGAATCAGCTCGACTCAAATAATGCTTAGACGACGCCAGGAGGATTTTCCCGCGGCTTGCGGGAGCGTCTGTGTTGCAAGGCATTCCTCTGAAATCATCGCCGCCGCGAGCGCCTGAAGCCAAAGTCCGTCACCAGAATCTAACGCTCAATTCCGCTGGATGCGTTTGATACACAGCGTCCTCCGAAATACTCCGTTTTCTTCCTTTTTATTGGCGCTGCTGCCGCGGCACCCTTGACCCTTTTTGAAAGTCGGTCTACTTTTATCCATATCTGGAGCTTGGAAAAGCCCCTCACCCATGTGTCATTGAAAACCCGGGATGTATCAATCCCGCCCGTCAAACTATCTTTTCAGGAGGGCAGCAATGCCGGAAACCAAAGTACTTGTCAATTTATCCAATCGCCACATCCATCTTTCCCGTGAAGATGTCGAAGCGCTGTTCGGAAAGGGCTATCAGCTGACCAAGACCAAGGATCTTATGCAGCCGGGGCAGTTCGCCTGCGCGGAAACGGTCACTATCAAGGGACCGAAGGGCGCCTTTGAGGGCGTCAGGATTCTGGGGCCTGAAAGAAAGGAAACTCAATGTGAAATTCTGGCCAGCGATCAGTTCAAGCTGGGCGTTCCCGGATGCCCGGTCAGAGAATCCGGTCAGCTCGACGGCAGTGCGCCCTTTGAAATTATTGGGCCGGCCGGCTCCGTCAAAAAGGACAAAGGCCTGATCGTCGCCATGCGCCATATTCACTTCGATCCGGAATCAGCACAGCGATTCGGCGTGGTAGACAAGCAGAAGGTCAGCCTCAAGGTTGGCGGAGAGCGGGGAGCCGTTTTCCTGAATGTAGTCTGCCGGGTCAATCCTGCCTACGCGCTTGAGTGCCATCTCGATTTTGATGAAGGCAATGCGGTCGGCATCGCAAGCGGCGCCATCGGCGAGATTGTCACGCTGTAAGATTGGCTGGTGCGGGCAATTCCGCAATTTCATGAGTTTTAAGAAAAGGAAGACGGCGTGAGCAAGATTATTCTGAAAGCACAGGATCTGGACGGGCTTTTAACGGAAAAAGACAACGAATATCTGGCACGGATGGACAGCCTTTACCGGCAGGCCATGGTGTCCTTCAATATTCTTTCCACCACCAGGTCGGAACGAGAACAGAAAAAAGAGGAAAGTTCACTCATCGAGCTCTATAACACGATGGGAAGCCTGATGCAGGAGATCTGCGCCGAGGAGCCCCGAATTCAGGTCTATTCCTTTACAACTCCGCAGGAAAATCATGGGGAAGCTTCACGCCTCATTGCGAAGCTGCGCGATATAAAAACCGGACGCCAGGAATTCGTGTACTACATCCAGCGCGCGTTTGAACTTTTGTTCAATCTTGCCTATGGCGGCGCCGGCAGTGTCAACAAAAACTACCTCATTGTAAAAACGCCCGTCGATATTCCCGTTCAGAATTTTGCGGTTCATAAAATTCCGAATGTCGATGAACAGCTGGAAAACACTGTTATGTGTGTCATGCTGAGGGGCGCCTTGCTGCCGTCCATGATCATTTCCAAGGAAATCCAGGAATATTCGTGAAAAGGCTATCTGACGCCTTTTGCGCTTTTCAAGATCAAGCGGGATGATACCAAGAGCGAAAATACCATGGAATACATTCTTGACCTGGATCGCTCCTATTTCAACCTGGCGGAGCTGGATGGCAAGGATCTGCTGTTCGCTGACCCCATGAACGCGACAGGCGGCTCGCTGGTGACGGTTGTCAAATATCTGCTCGAGCAGGGTATCAAACCGCGATCGGTCAAATTTTTCAATGTCATTTCGGCATTGAAAGGAAGCCTGCGGATTATCCGGGCGCTCGATAATATTACCATGTACACCCTGTGGATGGATCCGGTGCTCAACGAGCGGGCTTACATAATGCCGGGACTCGGCGACGCCGGCGACCGGATCAACGGCAAGGATGAAGATGAGCATCCCCGCGACATGATCAGGCTGGTCGCCGATTATGGAACGAACATTACGGGGCTCTATCGTTCTCAGCTTCGAATTATCGAAGAAACCGTGCTCCACCATTAATCTGCATGATGCTGATTGAACCAGGCGAGTACGCGGTAGTCTTTAGCGGCCTCGATATCCTTGTGCCCCTGCGGAAAGCGGGGGAGGATTTCGAGGCTGTGTTGTTTTCGGAGACCGAACCTTTCAGCCGCCTTGCTTGGCTTTTCCCGGATGACGATCCAGCTGCTGATGCAGCGGGCGAAGCGCTTTCCGCGGCGCTCATTGAAACGCTTTCCGCGCACGGCACTTCACGGATACCAACTGCCCGTTTCCAGCATGGGCCGTTCCGCTATGTTTCTCTGAGCCTCGATGACGCTGTCGCTGAGCAGCTGCCGCAAATCTTGCATTTTGAACGATTCCCAGTCAGACAGATGCTCTCGCTGGTGTCGCAGGAAGCCGCGCGGTTTATGCTGAAAGCCCAGGCCCATGCGCATTGGGCTGAGGTGTCCAGATACTGCGGAGCTTGCGGAAGTCCGCTGTTTGCAGGACATGAGCATGGAGATCCGGGCGGGAAGTACTGCCCCGCCTGCAAACGCTTTTTCTTCCCCAAAATTTCGCCTGCCGTCATTGTCCTGATCCATAAAGGCGATTCCATCCTGCTCGCACACAACCGGAAATTTACGGCAGGACGCTTCGGCCTGATCGCAGGTTTTGTCGAACTGGGGGAAACCCTCGAGGAGACAGTCCATCGCGAAGTGATGGAAGAAGCCGGCATCGAAATAAAAAATCTACGCTATGTCAAATCCCAGCCGTGGCCGTTTCCCGATTCTCTGATGCTCGCCTTTGAAGCGGACTACAAATCCGGCACAGCAAGACCTGATGGCTTGGAAATCGACCAGCTGGGCTGGTTTACCAGGCAGACACTCCCCGAAATCCCTCCGAAAGGCAGTGTTGCACGTTCTCTCATAGAGCGCTATCTTCAAGCCGCAAGCGCAGGAAAACCGTAGGAAAAACCCGGACTGGCAACGAATCAGCCAAAAGCTTGATCTCTGCCTTAATCATGACCGCCGCGCAGGCGCTTAAGGGCTTTGATATCGAGGATGATGATCTGCCGTCCTTCAAATGCAATGATGTTTTTTTTCGCGAGGTTCCCAAGTTCACGAGAGAGGCTTGGGCGGGCGACGCCGAAGAGTTCAGCCAGCCGCTCGCGGTTAGCCTCGGTGGTAATGGTTGCGGATCCCGACAGCTCAAAGCGCCGGATCAACCAGTCTGCCAGCTTTTCCCGCAGGGTTCCGAACTGAGCCGACCGGAGCTTTTCTGTCAAGAATTGTAATTTAGCACCCGTTTCTGCCAGCAGGGCTTCCATGACCGGCTGATGGAGCATGGCAATTGCAATCAAGGTGTCTTTGCCTAGAACCGCGACCCTGCAGTCGGTTTTTGCGAAAACGCTGACCGGGAGAACCTGATCAGGTGAAAAGAGGATTGCCGTTGCAAAGGCTTCAGGAGCCTTAAAGCTTTCAACCCTGACAATCTTCCCCTCATCGCTGATCATTTCAGCCCACGCTTCGCCCTGAATCAAAACAAAGATCGAAGAATATTTGCAGCCGGCGAGCAGAATACTCTCATTTGTATTGAAATGCAGGAAAGAAACCTTCCGCCCTGCGAGATTTTCAGCGAGTTGTGCCGGCTCGATGCCTGAAAAAAGAGAGCAACCCGCGAGAAGGGCCAAATCGCGCACATCCATATACGGGTTATTTTCGGCTGAATTGTGCTGGTTGTCCAGAAGCGTTATAGAGGGAATTTGATCAGCGGGAAATTTGCGTGCAATACCGTACATCCGATTCATTGCGCCCCCTCTTGCATGCGCCTTAATCAGGCGCTAGGCTGTTCTGCAGAACAGGAGACCATATGGACTTTTCATGGAAAGTGATCATTGACGCCGGCCTGATTTCCGCTGCTCTTCTTCTGGCAACCCTCATCCGCTCCAAAGTCAGGTTCTTTCAGAAATACTTGATTCCCAACGCCCTGACGGCAGGCTTTCATTTACTGCCGCTGTATAACTATGTCCTTCCGCCGATTGGCTATTCCAAGAACGGGCTTGGCGATTTGGTGTATCACCTCCTCAACATCTCCTTTATCGCAATGTCCCTCCGCTCATCCCCGCCGAAAGTGAAGGGGCACAAGGGCGGCGGTGTCCTCGGTATGTCCTCGGGCATTCTCATGGGGTATGCTACCCAGGCGCTTCTGGGGCTTTTCCTCACCCTTCTTTTTATTCCCGCAGTTCATCCTGCTTTCGGACTGCATCTGCCGCTGGGTTTTGCTCTGGGGCCGGGGCAGGCCTATGCGATCGGAAAAGGCTGGGAAAGCATGGGCTTTGAAGGCGGCTCATCCGTTGGTCTGGCTTTTGCAGCGATCGGCTATCTCTGGGCGTGTTTTGGCGGCGTCGTCCTGATCAACAAGGGAATACGAAAAGGCTGGGTGAGCGCCGATGTCCTTTCAATGATGAAGAATACGGATGTTTTGCGCGGCACCATAGCGAAGGATGAAGAAAAACCGATTGGCGCCAGGCTGACAACCGATTCCGAAGCGATCGACTCCTTCAGCTTTCATGTCGCGGCAGTCGTTGTCGTCTATTTTCTGTCCTTCCTTTTCCTGAAGGGGCTGACATTCCTGCTGAGCTTCGCGGGGAAAGCCGGCATGGATCTGGCGACCAACTTCTGGGGCATCAACTTCATTTTTTCTGCTATTATCGCCATTGTCATTCGCAAGCTCATAGACCGCTTTCATATCGGCCATGTTTTTGATAATGAAACCCTGACGAGGATTTCGGGTTTTTCGGTGGATTACATGGTCGCGGGAGCTCTGGCAGCGATTTCTCTGGTGTTTATCGGGAAATACTGGCTGCCGCTTCTCATAATGTCAACGTTGTGTGGCATCATGGTTTTCATAACCGTTCCCTGGATGAGTTCACGCATGTTCCACGATTATCGATTTGAGCGGATGCTCATGCTCTATGGCGTTTCTACCGGTACGCTTTCAACCGGTCTTGCGCTGCTGCGTGTCATGGACCCGGAGTTCAAAACCAAGGTCTCATCTGATTACATGCTTTCGGCGGGGCTGACCTTTCTTTTGGCTATCCCCTTTATCCTATCGATAAACCTGCCGGCAAAGGCTTACGTGACAGGATCCATGTCCTATTATTGGCTGATGATCGGGATAGCAGGGCTCTACCTTCTGTATGTGCTTGTCACCTATGCCATTCTCGCTCGGAAGAAGAGCTTCGCCAAGCCGCTCAAAATCTGGTATGAGGATTGAAGATCGAAGGTTACACTAGTGCGGCATTTTCAGCAGAAGCTCGAGCGCGGACGCGTATTTTCGGCCCGACGTGTTCCTGTTTCTGAACCTGACCCGGTATACTTTCTTGCCGACATAAAACTCGAAAAAATTCCACTTGAGAACGCCGGGGCCTTCGATATCCTGACAGGGGAATGAAGCGATTACGCTGCCGCTCCTGGCCAACTCGAGCCTGTCGGCTGTCAGCGTGAGCGTCCCTCGCCCGATTCGGCGCATGGTATCCATTCGCTTTCCTTCAAGCAGAATCGCGTCAGCATCCTGGAAAATGATTTTTTCAGGGTTTTTGCTGAATGTTTCCTGAATAAGCCGGGCAAGATGTTCGTGCTGCCAGAGATCCCAGTTTTTCAGAGAACGGAAAAAATCGGGCGCGTCGGCAATTGGGCTCT
>JAJTBL010000077.1 GCA_021286925.1 Spirochaetia bacterium
GGTCCTACCGGCACCGGCAAAACAGAAGTTTTCCTGCAGTCAGCCGAAAAAACCCTGCAGGAGGGCCGCTCGGTCCTCTATCTCGTGCCCGAAATCGCCCTTACCGCCCAGGTTGTCCGTTCTGCCCGCCTCCGCTTCGGCGATTTCTGCGCTGTCATTCATTCGCGCCTGACTCCATCCCAGAAACTTGCCGAATGGGCCAGAATCCGCAAGGGCCAAGCCCGGATAGTCATCGGCGCCCGCAGTGCCATTTTCGCGCCTCTGCACAACCTTGGCCTCATCGTCGTCGATGAAGAGCACGAAGGCAGTTACAAATCAGGCAGCACACCTCGCTACCACGCGCGCCAGGTTGCCATGTACCGGGCAGCCCGCGAAAAAGCCCGGCTCGTTTTCGGCAGCGCAACCCCGTCGGCGGAAGCATGGCGCTCGTTTACAACCGGTGTCATGGCCTCCCGCAATCTGACCACCCGGCCCGGCGGCGGGGCTTTCCCCGCTATCGAAGTAGTCGACATGAATCACGAAGCGTCAACGCTGTCGAAGCCGCTCATCGACGCCATCCGGCAGACTAAAGACGAAGGCCGCCAGACCATCCTCTTTTTAAACCGCCGCGGTTTCAGCCACTTCTTTTCCTGTTCGACCTGCGGCGCCGAGCTGAAATGCAAACACTGTTCCGTCTCCCTTACCTACCACAAGGAACAGAATATGCTCGTCTGCCACTATTGCGGCTACCGCACCCGGCCGCCCGAAGCCTGCCCGGAATGCGGCTCCCTCGATACCAGCTGGCACGGCTTTGGAACCGAAAAAGTAGAAGAAGACGTCCGCGCCCTGTTTCCCGATCTGCGGATCAGCCGCCTCGACGCAGACTCCATCACCCGGAAAGGAAGCCTCGAGAAAGGCCTTGAGGCATTTCGAAAAGGCGAAATCGACATCCTGCTCGGCACCCAGATGGTGGCCAAAGGTCTTAATTTCCCGAAAGTAAAGACTGTCGGCGTCGTTCTGGCCGACTCAGGCCTCAATGTCCCGGATTTCCGCGCGGCCGAACGAGTCTTTTCTCTCATCATCCAGGTAGCAGGCCGCGCAGGCCGCTACACACCTGACGGCAAAGTCTTTATCCAGACCTTCCGCCCGGACAACCCGGTCATCCGGCTGGCCGCTTCCCTCGATATGCAAAGCTTTTATGCCCGGGAACTGTCGCTCAGGGAATCCATGGGTTTTCCGCCCTTCGGCCGACTCGCTCGCATCGTTGTGCGCTCCAAAAATGCGCTCGCCTGCAAAGCCGCTGCCCGCGACCTCGGCAGACTGGCCAGTCCGCTCATCGCTTCTGAAGAGATCGAAGTGTTCGGCCCTGCGGAATGCGCCTTCGGTCTCATCGCCGGCAACACCCGCTGGCACCTGCTGTTCCGCTCAGCATCTCCAGCCGCGCTCCATAAACTCGTCAATGCCCTGCTTCGCGAATACTCCCCACCCTCCAGTGTTTACCTCGAGCCTGACATGGACCCTGTCGATCTTCTCTGAAGAGACCGAGACTGTTCCAACAGCGCCGGCTCAAGCTGCGTGCTTTCGAATTTGGCTCGATTTTTATCGAACTCATTGTTGCGAAACTCGATAAATAATGATAGAATTTGACAATCAACCCCCTCAGGAGCAAATAATGGTTATCCTTACTCTCAATTGCGGTTCCTCCTCCGTAAAGTATCAGGTATATGACTGGGACAAAAAGGACGTTCTCGCGACCGGCATTGTCGAGCGCGTCACCCTGGGCGGCTCTTCGATCACCCACAAAGCCCGCAACAAGCCGGACTATGTTGTCGAGCACGAATGCCCCACCCATACGGTCGCAATCGAACTGATCCTTGAAACCCTCGTCGACCCCGAATACGGCGTCATCGCCGACATGAGCATGATCAAGGCAGTCGGCCACCGCATGGTGCACGGCGGTTCAAAATTCGCCCGTTCTTCAATCATCAATGACGAATTCCTGGCAACCTTCAAGGAACTGACTGACCTGGCGCCCCTGCACAATCCGCCCAACCTCATGGGCGTAGAAGCTGCTCAGACCGTTCTCCCGAACGTGCCCCACTGCGCCATCATGGACACCGCCTGGCATCAGACCATGCCTGCATCCAGCTACATGTACGCGCTCCCGCATGAATGGCACGAAAAATACATGGTTCGCCGCTATGGCTTCCATGGGACCAGCTTCCTCTACAACGCAAAACGTGCAGCGGTTCTGCTCGGCAAGGACCCCTTTGAAACCAACCTCATCATCGCGCACATCGGCAACGGCGCGTCCATCAATGCAGTCAAAAATGGCTGTTCCTACGATACCTCGATGGGCTTGACCCCGCTGGAAGGCCTGGTCATGGGAACCCGTTCCGGCGACATCGATCCGGGCATCATTTTCCACATCATGCGCAAGACCGGCATGAGCGCCGCCGATGTTGAAAAACAGCTGAACAAGGCCTCCGGCGTCCTCGGGATTACTGGAAAATGGGCAGACCGCCGTGACATCGAAATTGCCGCGGAGAAGGGTGACCCTGTTGCCCTGCTTGCCCAGCAGATGGAAGGCTATCGAATCAAAAAATACATCGGCGCCTATTACGCGGCCCTCGGCCATGTCGATGCGCTCATCTTCACCGCGGGTGTCGGGGAAATGGGGCCGGAAACCAGGCGGCTTGCCACCCTCGGCCTTGAAGAACTCGGCATTGTCATCGATGAGAAGAAAAACGCACTGGCAAAATGCCGCAACGCGGAGCTGGAAATCACCGGTCCCGGCTCCAAGGTCCGCGTCTTTGTCATCCCCACCGACGAAGAGCTGGTCATGACCGAAGACGCCTACGCCCTGGTCAACGGCACCTACGACGTCCACACCAATTACCGCTATCATTTTGAAAGCAGGGATTATGTGAACAAATCCCGCGCCGAAGGTCTTGAGCGGGATCTTGCCAAAAAGCCCTGGCTGAAAGACATCATCGCGCGGATTCCCTGAGCCGCTATCCGGTTTTTTTAAGTTCGAATTTGGACTTTGCACCGATGAAGGGCTGCCTGAAAAAGGCGGCCCGTTTTATTTTTTAAAACGAATTTGAAGGCGCCGAGGCGAATAATTGAGCACCTATCGGCAGGAAATGCTCAAATTTAAGCTTTTTTATTCTGCGATTCTGACATTTTCATGAAAAAAGTTAAACAAAAAATGCTTGACAGCGCAAAATCGACCGATATATACTCTAGGAGAACCTAGGAAAGGGGATTACCGAGCCGTCGGCGCGGCCCCCTTCTAATTATGTAAGGAGGACTTCTAAATGAAGAAGCTAATCGTCCTGCTTCTCGCGTTCGCTATGGTCGGCGCCGTATCCGCCCAGGTGACGACTGCTATCGGCCTCTATGGCGAAGTAACCGTTATCGATCAGGCCGGACAGGGTGTATTCACCCGCTATGGCAATGGCTCCGATACCTGGACTTTCAAAGCATCCGACAAGGATGGAAAGTATGGTATTTCCCTTACCGATCAGAACATTCTCGATGACAGCGGCTTTGTTGTCCGTGACTGGAACTTCTGGTGGAAAGGCCAGTACACCAAGGTTATTCTTGGTTCACTCCGCAATGCCGATTTCCGCATGACACTTCCCTACTGGTATGGTGCGACAATTTTCGGCGGAACCGACCGCATCACTGGTTACGGCGTTCTCATCGAAACCCTGCCCAAGAACGGCCTGACCTTCGGTGTCAATCTCCCGTTTGGTACCACTGCGGCTAACACCGTTGATGTTCTGAAGAAAGCCGACCTCGGCGTCAAATATGATGTCAAGGGTCTGGGAACCTTCGTCGCCCTGTTCAATGCAGATTTTGTAACCCCGGCCAACGTTCTGAACCTTGGTGGAAAGATCACCGCTGTAAAGAACCTGACCGCTGTTGGAATCACGCAGATGAAGTTCGATGCTGACACCTACAAGGCCGCCCTCGGCTTTGCGTACAGCGGCATTGACAAGCTCGCTGCCAATCTCGAAGCTGCTTATACCTACACTGCTGGCGTTTCTGCCTTCTCAGTCTGGGCACAGGGCGCTTACAGCGTATCTGACAAGCTTTCTGCTACTGCCGGCGGATCAATCGCCAATGGCGGAGCTTATGATGTCTATGCCAAACTCGGCTATGACTATGGTAATGGCCTCTCCTCAGAAGCTGGCGTCGGATTCGACGGCGCTTTCTACGGAGCTCTCAAGGTTTACTACAGCGTAGCTTTCTAAGCTGACATTATCTGGTAAATCGGCCAGCCTCTTGTGAGGCTGGCTTTTTTTTTGTATAACTCTGATTATGAAAACCAGAAAATCCTTACTGCTCATTGCTTGTGCTGCTGCAGCTGTCATACTCATATCAGCCTGTGCGACAAAACCCAAATTCAATCCAAATCAGCCGCAAGTAACCATGTCTCAGGCTATCCAGGCAGAGCTTCGCCAGTTCGGCCCGAATTCCGACACTAATCCATATATTGAGCCAAGAACTCTTATCCGCGGGAAATTGAATGAGTTTTATATCGTTCGCTTGGCATTGAATCTTTCTGCTGAAACACAGATTTCCATCTTGGCTGAGGCAAAAGGACCAGATGGTACCGAAACGGCAAAGGCTATGGATATGTATGCCTTTGAAGCATACTGGGATTCCGTAACATATCGAGAGCCAGACAATGACGCCAAGATACAAGCTCGGATCACCAATATAAAGCGTTCATGCATTCCAGGTTTTTCTTTTACCGCTAATGCCGGACAGAGCATCTATTATATTCCTTTTGTCGGGAAGAACCCTATTCCGCGGCCTTCCAGAATTTATGTACAGGTAACGGTCGGAAACACAGAGCCTGTCATCTATACGGCCGATCTGTGATAATGAACTGCTTGCGGGAGCTTTTTGTATGAATTGCCCGCTTTTGATAAAGTATTTAGATTCAGGAGACACCTACTATGGCGTGAAGGGCGAAAAGCCTCAGGATGCCATTGAATCGCTGTTTTCAGCCCTGGTTGTTCCTGAAGGTGTGGACAGAAATGCCCTGAAAGAGGCAATTCTGGACCGTGAAGCTATTATGCCGACAGCGATCGGTGATGGTTTCGCGTTACCCCATCCGCGCAAGCCGCTTGAAAACTCCGGACTGAAGCCTTTTATAGCACTGGCATTTTGCGACAGCCCAGTCGACTGGGGCGCATTGGATGATATCAGGGTGTCAAATTTCTTTCTTGTGGTTTCGACGAATCAGGAAGAACATCTGGCTTTGCTGGGCGAGCTTGCGGGATTATTACGCGACAAGGATTTTGTGAAATTTCTTGGAGAAAAGCCGACAAAAAAAGAGCTGTTGGATTATCTTGTCAGAGAAAACCCACTAGCCACCAGATAGGTTTCAAAGGATTCGGCGCGGCAGGCTTCGGGTTTGAAGCCGCGAGCCTGAGCGAAATGTTGCTTCAGTGTGGCAATAAGGCGTTTTTCTTCGCCGCCCTGAAAAATCTTCATGATGAGTGCGCCGCCGGGCGCCAGAACTTCGAGCGCGAGTCCCATCACTGCTTCTACCAGCTCCTCTGAACGGCTCTGGTCTACGAGGCGGTTGCCGGTTGTAGAAGGCGCGGCGTCCGATACAACAAGGTTGTAGGGGCCGGCATCACGAAGATTTTTCCGCATCGTTTCATCGAGAATGCTGCCCTTGAAAAAATGGAAATTGGCATCAGCCGGGGATATGCCCAGGTCCTGAATGTCCACCGCGGTGAGGCTTCCCGCGCCTTTCAGCTGGCGCAGAATCCAGAGGCTCCAGGAGCCCGGGGCGGCGCCGATATCCAGCACCGCAGGGCCTGATGCGCCTCCGGACAGCTTCAACAAACCGAACTTTTTGATGATTTCTTCGAGCTTGTAGACAGAGCGGGCAGGGTAGCCTTCCTTTTTTGCCTTGAGTGTCCAGAAATCTGGTCGGTCATAGGCTGCCATAAACGCTCCTTCAGGATTTATTCGGCTTTCGAAAGCAGACGGTTGAGCCGCTCCGAAAAATCGTGCGGAACTTCAAAATGCTCGCCTTCCGCCAAAAGCGCTTCATAATAGAGCACAAAAGCCAGATCCTCAAGCTCCTGGACAACCTCGGTGTCGCCGGAACTCAGCTCTTTGCGCGTTTCGAGCTGTGAAAGGCGGCTGACAAGCGGATGGGAAGCGTTGATTTCCAGAATTGGTTTCGTTTCAGGCATTGTTTCATTGGCTAGGCGCTCCATGAGTTTGCGGTACTGCGGCGTAAACTCGTCTTTGTCGACAACGACGCAGGACGGGCTTTTGCCGAGACGGCGCGAAACGCGGACATCCTTGACCCGGTCGCCAAGAACCCGCTTGAGCGCGGCTACCGCTTTTTCGCTGTTTTGGGGGCTGGAATCGTCTTTTTTACCCAGCTCTTCTTCAGCATCGAGCTGTTGGACGCTCTTGAACTGCATCCCTTCGTACTCGCCGATGCCGCTGAACGTCAGCTCGTCAATTTCGTCCGTGCCGAGCAGAACTTCGATATTCTTTTCCTTAAAAGCTTCGAGGAGAGGGGAAGCGCGCAGGCGGGCTTCATTGTCGCCGGAAAGGTAATACACGGTTTTGCGGCTGTCTCCAGCGCGGCTCTTGTAGTCGGCGAGGCTGGTCCAGCCTTCCGCAAGCGTACTTTTGAAGCGCACCAGCTTCAGAAGCGGCTCGCGGTTTGTCCAGTCCGACAGAATTCCTTCCTTGATTTGCACATTGAACAGCGAAATAAACTGCTTGAATTTTTCCGGATTGGCGGCGGCCAGCTGTTCCAGCTCGGCGAAAAGCTTCTTGAGGGCAGCCTGCTGGATTGTCATCATCACGCGGTTGTGCTGAAGTATTTCGCGGCTGACATTCAGCGGCAGATCGTCGGAATCGATAATGCCTTTTACAAAGCGAAAATAGGGCGGGAGAATCTGCAGTTCCCGGTCTGTGATGAAAACTCGCTTGACGTACAGCTTGATACCCTGTTCATGCGACGGAATGTAGAGGTCAGCCGGCACATGCGAAGGAATGTACAGCAATGAGGTGTATTCGATGGTGCCTTCGGCTTTTGTGTGAATCCAGAGCAGGGGATCCTTGTCATCGCCGGTGAGGGACTTCGGGCGCCTCCAGAGCGCGCTCGCCGCGTTAACCTGCTCCTCCTGCAGTTCCTTGCCCTGTTCCTTTCCGTCCTTGTCATATTTGGGCTCGTTTGAAATCAGATAGATCGGATAGGCAATGTGGTTGGAATATTTTTTGAGCAGGGATTCGATGGACCAGCGGTACAGGTATTCGGAGCCTTCTTCATTGAGATACAGCTTGACATCGGTGCCGAAACTATCGCGGGTGCTTGGCTCGATGCTGAACTCGCCCTTGCCTGCACTGGACCACACGAACGCTTGCTCACCATGAAGATCGAATAAAAACCAACCCCGAATTGCCCAATGAGATTGGAATTTCTGCGATCGGTGTCCGAAAGTTGTTCGAGAAAGGCTTTGGTGCCTGAGCGGGCGATGGTGCCGAGGTTGTCCGCCAGCTCCTCTTCATTCATGCCGATGCCGTTGTCCGAAACTGTCAGCGTTTTTGCGTCTCGGTCGAGGAAAACGCTGATCCTGGGTTCAAACTGGATGGATTTGAAGGATTCATCTGAAATGGTCAGGGATTTCAGCTTGTCAATCGCGTCGGAAGCATTGGACACCAGCTCTCGCAGGAAGATTTCCTTGTGCGAGTACAGGGAGTGGGTGATGAGG
>JAJTBL010000078.1 GCA_021286925.1 Spirochaetia bacterium
TGGAGGAAAGGGTAAATCGCCAGGCAAGCGCCTGCTGTACCGAAAACCCCATGCTGTATAAAGCGGTCGCAAAAATTCCAAGCGTTGAAAAGCAGAGGGCGGAAACGACGGAAAGCAAAACGCCGACCGGAGAAAGCGCAAATGTTCTGCGCGCAGCAGTTTTTTTATCGGAATCAGCAGTGTTCATGAGGGTTTTCAGGCTTCTTCGCACATGACATCGCGCATGGAATCACGCATGGCTGTCGAAAATTGTCTTGCCCGGCTTCAGACTTTCAATATCGATGCGCGAACGGACAGATTCGATTTCTTTCTGGACTTCGTAAACCCGGTCGAATCGATAGCTTCCTTCTATTGGTTCAGCCTGAGCCCAGGCAGCCAGCTCCTTGGAAACGAGCTCGGCAGTCTGCGGATTTGCGGGAACGGCTTCCGGAACCATTGGTTCGATCAGCGCAGGCACGAAACTCAGCGGCTGGGCAAGAATTCGATTTGCCATGACTTTTCGCAAGTTTTCCGCCTTGATCTGCTCATTTTCCCGGGACAGCCAGATTGAGCGGAGCATAGGAACCGCGAAAAACAAAATAGAGAAAAACAGCGGCGTAACACCAAGCCCCCAGAAAATGAGATTGACCGGATTCGCGGAGCCCAGCATTTCAAAAAGATAGCCGGTTGCGGAATAGAGAAAAGGAAAACCGCCGCGCAGCGCCAGGCCCCGGGCAGTATTGACATAGAACATGTTTCCAACTGAAATCGCATTGGCTAAAAAATATCCTCCAAAGAGTACGTTTGCCAGATTGACGAGGCGGAAAGTATTGTCCGCTTTTTTCGTATTGGAGGAAAAACTTTTCAGCTTTTTCAGAGGGGCGGAAGAGCCGAAAATATCGGGCGTTGTACCGACGCGGGCCAGCAGTTTCGGAAATGAAAAGTAGAGCGTTCCATTTTCGGTGACTTCTGGCGTTCCTTCAAACTCCAGAAGGTAGGCGGAAATAGCGGTTTCCGCATCCTGCGGTGTTCTTCCAGTAATCGCAATAAATTCCGGCATGGTCATGACACCCTTGTGAGTTTGCAGAAATGCGACAACCGCTTTTTTTTCGGTCTCTTCCCAGCCTTGATTGGGATCGCCGTCGCCGAACACGTGGGAGAAAACCGCTTTATGCAGAGGCCGCCGCTGGGCTCTGTTTTGGGCCTGACGGTATCGAGTCTCTGGGCTCTTGAATAGCTCGGAATAGAACCAGATCCTGATGATGCTGTCAAAGAGGCGCCCGGTGAGCCAGAGGCCGCCCAGTCCTCCGCCGCCCCTGGAACTGCTTCGCGAGTCGCGCCCAGATCCGCCCTGCTGCATCGCGATCGAAGCGATCATCGCAAACAATGCGAGGGCGATGAAGAGCACAAAATAGCCGACCAGCATGACGACAATCCATGCCTTGAACAGCGCTTTGGAAGTCTCTATCACCCCTTTTTTAACCGTTTTCCAGATTTTCTTTATGGTTGGGCCGAAGCCACGGTACCGGCTTTTCAGTCCATCCGGGAATATTCATCGGCTAAGGCAGGCATTTCTGCCTGAATTTGCTGAAGCGGGAGGCCAGTCAAGCCAGCCAGGTCTGCAACTGTGGCTTCTCGTTTGCTGGATTTGAAAATCCTGAGGAGAGATTCCTGTACCTTTTCCTGATTGTAATCGTAGACTTTTCTTTCTTTTCCTTTTTCCACCTGCTTGCTCCTGTTCGTTACCGCTTTGATGCATGCAAGGCAAGTGCATGCGAGTACAGGGCGACATACTCGCCGGCTGACTTCTCCCAGGAAAAGGTGCTTTGCATGGCTTTCAGCCGCATCAGGGTTATATGTTCTTTCCGATTGTACCAGGCCCAGACCGCCCAGCCTATAGTATTGTACAGCGCACGAGGCGTCGGGTCATCGAACATGAAGCCGGTCCCATCGCCTGTGTCCTGGTTGTAATTCTCGACCGTGTCGGCAAGGCCGCCCGTTCGATGGACAATCGGAAGAGAACCATATCGAAGCGAATACATCTGATTCAGCCCGCACGGTTCATATCGGGAGGGCATCATGTAGAAATCCGAGCCCGCCTCGACCAAATGCGCAAGCTTTTCGTCATAACCGATTCTAGCCTTGAAATGGGGATAGAGATGTGAAAGGGTCTTGAGTTCTTTTTCGCACCAGGCGTCGCCCGACCCTACAATGGCAAATTGGGCATGCATGGTCTTGCAGACCTCGGGAACCGCTCCATATCCCGGGCCGAACATTTCCGCGATGCCTTTCTGCTCGGTCAGCCTGACAACCATGCCGATGACCGGCACGGAAGGATCAACGGGAAGGCCGAAGGTTTTCTGCAGAGCTTCCTTGCAAAGTGCTTTGCCTTCCGGATTTTCGGCGGAAAAATGCGCAGGGATAAAAGGATCGGTTTCAGGATTCCAGGTGTCGGTATCGATGCCGTTCAGGATTCCAACGAGTTCCCGGCTTCGATGCCGCAAAAGTCCATCCAGTCCGAACCCGAAACCGGGCGTCTGAATTTCGCGGGCATAGGTCGGCGATACGGTAGAGAGGCTGTCCGCACTGGTAATGCCCGCCTTCAAGAGATTGAGCGCATCGTGATATTCGAAGCCCGAGCCGTGGAATTCAGTCCAATCGAGGCCGAAAAATGGGAAATGCTCCTTGGAATAGATCCCTTGATATCCCAAATTGTGGATGGTCAGGACACTCGCCGTGTCCTTGAACTCGGAATTCCGTTCCGTGGTTTTCAGATAGACTGGCACGAGCGAAGAAGGCCAGTCGTGAACATGCATGATGTCGGGGACCCATGAAAGTTTACGGCAAAGCTGAAAAGCGGCTTTGGAAAGCAGGGCAAATCGCTCAGGATTATCCATGTACTCATGCTGGCTGTCCGCTCCATAAATCCCGCTTCTCCCGAAATATGCTTCATAATCGAGGAAATAGACGGGAAGGTCCGTTTCGGGAAGATTTGTCTGGTAGACACTTGTCCACAGTTCCAGATTCCCAATCGGAACCCCCATTGGGCCTTCAAGCTGTTCAAGCTGACGCTTGTCAATCGAATAATAGCGCGGGATGAGAATCCTGACATCATGGCCAAGTCTGAATAAGGCTTTAGCCAGAGCGCTGACTGCATCGCCAAGTCCGCCCGATTTTGCGAATGGGATTGCTTCGCTGGAGACCATGAGTATTTTCAACGGAAATTCCCCCATTTTTCTAAGTTATGCAACAAGGCTGATTATATGCTTTGCAAAGGTTTCTCGCAACGGTGAGAACAGGAGCTGCCACAACTGAAATAAAATAATTAAGCCAATTGAGCCAATTTCAAAACTTTATGAGTTTTGAAATTGGCTTTGCGTTTTTTCGCGGTTCTTGTGAACCGCTGTGAAACACAAGCAGTTGGCAGTTGGTCTTTCAAAATGCATCAGCATTGTAAAAGACCAACAATTTTCTGCGAATTTTGAAGCAAAAAGCCCGGCTTGATGCGTATGTAATCATGAGGAGGTGTAGCATGAAAAGAAATCATATCATCGGGGCGTTCGCTTGCCTTGCCATCACACTGGCATCTTGTTCCTGGATGCAAGCAGGGAGCGCAGGAACCATCAAATTGAGTTTTATCTTCAACCCAGGGTTCACCGTCCAGAAGAGGAGCCTTGAGCCAAGCGGAGGGAAAGCCATCATACCGGTGGATTCATGGGAGCCATCCCGTTATGAAATCCAGGGATCCGGGCCGGGGGGCAGTACCTTGAGCCTTTCCTCGACAGATGCTTCGGCAAAAGCGAGGATTGCGCCGGGAGAATGGACGGTTACCGTTACGGCCTTTGCCCAAAACGGCAAGGAACTGGGAACCGGCCAGGCTGTCTGTTCGCTCTATCCCGGAAAAACCACAAGCCAGGCTATAACGATCTACCCCAAAGAAGGCAAGGGAAGCCTTTCTCTGGCGATTTCCAGGAATCTCGCACTCCCGGAGGGGAGTCAGCTGAAAGGCAGACTTGAACCCTATGGGCTGCCCGGCAAATCAGGCAGCCCTGATGCAGTGCCGCTGAATTTCCAGCTTGCCGCAGGCGAAAACACAGTCTCCATTCCTGAAATCGATGCGGGACATTATCTTTTGACGCTCAGATTGTTCAACCCTGACGGAAGTCTGGCAGGAGGCATGGCTGATTCTGTTCTCATCCTTGCCGGATTTGAGACAAGCGGTACCTGCACCATAACCATGGGAAATCCTGAGATAAGCCTGGCTTCGCAATTTTATCCCACAAATCCGCTTGCAAGCCCAATCATGTCCGTCAGCCACGTTATCTCAGACAAGGCTCCGTTTGTCCCGCTGGCCATTCCCGCATCTACGGGAAACGCAGTCCCTGAAGAATCTCTGAGCATCAGATGGTTTGTCAATGGCGAAGAAGGCTGGAATGGAGCACGGATAACCGGGAACCGTGGGCTTTTACCTGAGAATACCTATACTTATGTGCCCAACTCTCGGCCTTTTGAGCTCTCGCTGCTGCGGGCAGACTGTGTCGAGTCCTCGGACGAAACACATCAGAGCGGAGCCGGCTCAGTAATTGTGGAAAGAAAACCCTGGGTCGAAAACAATTATGCTGCATGGTACGGTTCCTATGATTACAATGCGGCATTGGCTCCAGCCCTTTTCCCGAATGCAACGCAATACATGACAGGAACCGGAACCAGCGCGGATGTAGCGGCAGTAGCCGCTTCCGAAACGGGTTTAGTGGTCGTAGCAGGGCTGGACAAATCCTCGGCAATTCACGCGTTCATTGCTGGATACCAGGCAGAGGCGCATGTTGCTGAAACCCAGGCGCCGTTCATTCTTCCGCCTTCTGCTTCCTGGATCCGCGCATGGCGTGATGAAGTGAAAATCAATTCGTCCTGGAGAAATCCGGATCGCCTTGCGATTTCCGGCAACGGCAGGTATATAGCGGCAGCTTCATCATCTTCCAATTGGCTGAGACTCTATACACTCAATCCCGATGGGAGCATTCTCAAGACTTTTGATATGTCCGGCGGCGGAACCGGGTGCATGCAAAATTTCTCCAATATCAAAGGCATCGCATTTTCCGCAGATTCTACAATCATGTATGTTTTGACAAATTCGAAGGAAACTGTTTTTTCCTTTACAATCGACGGTATTACTCCTGTATTGCGCTCCTATTACCAATTTGCCCGCATCAATGAAAATACATCGCTGTCAATGCAGGATATCACAGTCACAACAGCAGGTTCCATCATTGCGACCGCCAGCGAGGCATCCAGAATCTATGTACTGAAGGAGGTCATGGGGAATCTCGTCTTGGATCAAACCATCGAAAAACCTGAGAGCGGGCCCGGGCCGGTAAAACCGCAGAACCTGCTCAGCCTCGCGAGCCATGATGGGTTTGCCTGCATCTCGAATGGAAACCTTATCCAGTTTTATCGGAAACTGGCATCTGAGCAAACCTATCACATCGATGCAGTGTACTTGCTGGCTCCTGATGCAGCGGATGCCAAGTCTCTCGCCATGACACAGGGGAATGTCGCCGTTTTGGGCGCGCAAAAGATTACCTTTTTGAAACTGGATTCCGATGAATTGCCGCTCACAATCACAAAGTATCTAAACCCCGATGCGGATGACAATCCAGGCATCCGTCAAGCCAAGTGCATAGTTTCCGTCCGCGGCGCATGGTTGATTGGAGGCGGTTCGCTCGGGAAAGTATCGGTCATCGGCTGAGCCAATCTTAAAGCTTTATTATTTTTTGAAGTTGGCTTTGCGGTTTCTTGTGCCTCATGAAAATCGCTGAAAACACGCAAAATTTAAAGAGGGTCTTTCAAAATGCATCTGCAGTGTGAAAGGCCCTAAGCTCACCATGAAAAATGCAAAAAGAACTGGCGCAATCACCATTGAAAGAGTATTCTATGGTGCTTGAGGAGTGTGTTCAATGTACGAACTAAAGCAGATGACACTTGTCGAAATGATACAAAAAAGCACCGCGCTGTACGGCGATCGCCCAGCTCTCTGCATGGTTGGCGGCGAGCAGTTTTCGTATCGGGAAATAGGAAACCGAACCCGGGCAGTTGCTGCCCGCCTGCTTGCTTTGGGGATCGCGAAACAGGACAGAGTGGCAATTGTCGCGGAAAGCTCTCCATACTGGGGGATTGCCTATCTCGGCGCTGTCCGCGCCGGAGCGATTGTCGTACCTATTCTTCCGGATTTCACGCCCGAACAAATCCGGAACATCCTGGCGCACTCTGAGGCTAAGGCGGTTTTTTGCTCCGATAAGCTTTTCGGCAAGCTTAAGGAAATCGATTTGCCGATAATCCTGCTCGATATAAAACAGGGAGGAATCAGAAAAAGCCCCCAGCCAATCGAGCCGGAGGCTTTATCCAAGAAAGCTGAAGCGATTCTCAATCATTTTGAAGACGCTCAGACTGGGTCTGACGACACCTTGATGATTGTTTACACATCGGGCACAACCGGTTTGTCCAAAGGTGTCATGCTCAGCCATAGAAACATTCTTTCCAATGCGCTTGGCTGCCGTTCCATCATAATTCTGCGCAGGAATGATCGCTTGCTGTCCATCCTTCCGCTCGCCCATACCTATGAATTCACCATCGGTTTCATTATCCCCTTCCTCGCGGGATCACAAATCTTCTATCTGGACCGTCCGCCCGCCGCTACCGTGCTGCTGCCCGCGCTCCAGCTTGTCCGGCCGACCATCATGCTGTCTGTTCCGCTCGTCATAGAGAAAGTGTACCGTTCCAGTGTCAAACCCAGCATGGAAGCGATTCATCTCTATAAAAACAAGTTTTTCAAGCCGCTGATCATCAAAGTAGCCGGGATGAAGCTGAAGAAAACGTTTGGCGGGCATTTGCGATTCTTTGGCATCGGAGGCGCGCCGCTGGCTGCCGATGTTGAAGAGTTTCTTAAAAAGGGCGGCTTTCCCTATGCAATTGGATATGGCTTGACAGAGACTTCGCCGTTGCTGGCAGGCTGCAATCCTCAGCACACCTATCTGCATTCAACCGGGCCGGCGCTTGATGGTGTCACAATCAGGATCGCGAATCCCCGGCCTGACACCCACGAGGGTGAAATCCAGGCAAAGGGACCAAATATTTTCAAGGGCTATTTCAAGGACGAACTTCGAACCAAGGAAGCGTTTACCGATGATGGCTGGTTTAAAACCGGGGATCTGGGCTATGTTGACGAAAAAGGCAGGCTTTTTGTCCGTGGACGGATAAAAACCATGATTCTTGGCGCCTCAGGAGAAAACATCTATCCGGAGGAAATTGAAGCTGTCATCAATCAATCACCCTACGTCCAGGAGTCGCTGGTTCTTGAAGATGAACAAGGCCTAACTGCCCTGATCTGTCTGAAAAGCGAAGTGCTCGAAAGTCTTCAGGCGCGGATCCAGGATGAAGCAGATGAAGTCGGCGCTCTGGCATCGCGTGTCGGGAATGCACTGTCAAATGCAGAAAAATCAGTGGCCGAAACCATGGGCCATGCATTTTCGAGTGCGGAAAAATCCGCTGAAAAACTTCTGGAAGTGATCAAAAAAGAGGCAAATGAAAAGCTGGCAGCGTTTTCACGGATC
>JAJTBL010000079.1 GCA_021286925.1 Spirochaetia bacterium
GACACAGTCAGAGTTTATAGCAAACCTTTTCTATTAATGTCAAGGAAGTCACGGGAAATTGATTGAAAAACCGCATCTGGGCAACTTTGCATGTCCCCGGTATACTCCGATACTGAATAAAGGAAGCTTTTTTAAAAGCATGCAAATTTTAAGTTTGGTTCAGCCTGAAGGCATTGAATGCCGAGCATTGTAATGTCACAAGGAGTCGACACATGAAAAAAGTCCCGGGAATACTGTTGTTTGCTTTTACTGCGGTTTTTCTTGTCTTTGCCCCGAATGAGGCGAAGTCTGCTGACCTTTTCAGCAATTCCTTTTCATCAGTTACCCGATTCGGGATGGATTCAGGGCTCTTCAAGGCTCGTTCAAGCATATCTTTTGACATAACCATGCGAGGGGGTGATAGGCTCAGCGCCTTCGCCAGTCTCGATGTTGCGCTGGCAAGCCCGGAAACAAACGCAGGCTGGCCTTCGATTGCTGTCAGCCCTGTCCTCAAGTCTATCGGGCTTTCAGCCAAGGATCTTTTCAGCAAAGACATTGAGGCTACCTGGTTTATCGGCGGCATGGATCGCTTTGGCGATGGCAAGATTTTTGTCAGCCGCTTCGGCAAACTGCCCTTTGCATCAGAGTTTCTTTCCCCTGCATCGGCGGTACCGGCAACCGCAAAGAACTACGATGCCCTGTATGAAATCGCCGGGACCGGCGCCCGTTTCATGTTTGGACAGAGCAATCAGAGGTGGTCTACCCTTCTGTATGCTTATCAGGATGCTTATTCAGGCGCGGGGTACTACGGCGCCGACATCCGCTATGTCTATTCTTCGGACAGCTTCGACCTTGATGCGTTCGCCGGCGGCTCCTTCGCACCAACCGCACCCAATGGCGTCTACCGCATCGGCACCATGCTGCATCTTTCCGGACAGACCACCGAATTGCTCATCATGGCCGGCATACCTCGATGGGATAGCAGTACTGCCTTTGATACATCGCTTTTCCAAGCTTTGATTGAGCCCCGCCTGCACCTCGGTGTATTCAACGCGGCTTTCAGCTTCCTGTATAAACCCGCCTGGCAGGGAGGCGCTCCCACCGGCGAAGCAGGAAAAGCCGATTTTGGGCTTCGTCTTTCTTTCGGCAAGCTTTACACGGACATGTCAGAGGCCGGTGTGGATATTCGATATGCCGCCCCCTCGATGACAGCATTGCTGACGCCATCCGCTCTCTACGTTGCCCCCTTCTGGACTTCTCTCAGCCGAGGCGCTCGATGGGATTTCAGATTCCTGGTCAAGATTCTGCCGGTTTCAGCTTCATTCGCGGATATGCTTCTGCCGTCAATCGGCTTTTCAGCCTCATTGTAACCGTTTTCCACAGCGGCTATAGCGGCAAAGCTTGACTTTGGCTGATAAATGTTTACAATTTAAGTGTCTTTTAAAATGCAGAGGCATTTTGAAGGACCAACTTTACATGGCGCGTGTTTCAAGCGGTTCTCAAAAACCGCGAGAAACCGCAAATTCAATATCAAAATAGTAAAGTTTTGATATTGTCTCGATTTATAAGTGATTATCCCCAAGGAGCGGGAATTATGAAAAAGTTGCTGATTGTGTTTTCTTTCATCTTCATGCTTTCTCTGCCGGCTTTCAGTGCAGACAGTCTCAGCACGGTTGTTGAAGGGGTTGTACCAGAACTGCTGACGATTTCTTCCGACCTTTTGCCGGTCACTACCGTCGATGTTTTCAATAAATCATCTTCCACGCTCGGATACATCACGATTTTCAGCAACCGAACCGGCACGTGGTCAATAACGGTCACCTCTCAGAATGGCAGCAAAATGGTTGGCACAACTCCTGGCAATCCTGACACCTATCCTTACACCCTGCGATTCGGCCCAACACAAAACATAAACCTAGCTTCGCCCTATGTCGCCAATTTTGCCGGTCCGACATCTCAGAGAGGTCTGGTTTACGAGATCGGGCTTGTTTATGAAAATTTCTGGGATTTGCAGGAACCTGTCGCTCCAGACACCTATCGAGATGTCATAACAATCACGATTTCCGCAACCTGAACAAAGCTGTGCTGCAAATGCATCCTCGATATCGATTTCTTCCTTGATAATCTGCTTTTCTGCTGGTATAGTTGTCTGTAGATTGCAATTGTTCCTGAATCGTCTCGGTTCGGAACTTGGCTCTATAATATGAGAATTTGAAAATCTGGAGGGATAGATGAAGACTAACAAGTCCTTGCTTTTCGCAATCGCATTTTTTGCAGCAATTGTCATATCCGCAAACGCTTTCTCTTTTGTGCCGATGTCGGCTTCACTCACCCCTTCTGGCGCCAACAGCGTCATGAGCTTCAAGGTTACCAATGATACAACGCAATCTATCGCCGTTGTCATCAAAGTCATGACCAGAACCATTCTGCTCGACGGAACCGAGAAAAATGATCCTGTCGGGTCTGAATTCGTTGTCTTCCCAACACGGGTGGTTGTCCAGCCCAATTCCTTCCAGACCGTAAAAGTGCAATATAAAGGACCGCAGAATATTTCTCGCGAGCAGTGCTACCGCGTCATCGCCGAACAGGTTCCCATCGATTTTACCAAACAAGAAACATCAGGCGTCAAAGTCCTTTTCAGGTACATTGCCGCTCTCTATGTAACCCCAGCGAAAGTGAGCCCGAAACTCATTCTGAAATCAGCAGTCGGCGCAGAGAAAGATGGCAAAAAAGGCATCAACGTCACCATCAGCAATGAAGGCACGCGGCATGCGCTTTTGTCCAATCCAACCTTACGCCTCCAGGACTCAGCCAATTCCGCCATGCCGATTGTCATTGCAGGAGAAGCCGCAGCACCGATTGACGGCCAGAACCTGCTCCCCGCCTCTGAGCGTCTCTTCTTTATCCCCTGGGATACAGCGATTCTGGGTACACAATATACAGGAACCTTTGATGCTGAAATCGAATAAGGCATCCTGAGGAAAAAAAACATGAGGGCAGGTAAAAAGGTACTCATCATAGTCTTGCTTGTTTTCTGCGTATCAGGTGCATTCGGCCTTGATCCGCCTGAATTGCCTGCCCAAAGCTTTGATCCCACCGTCATTGTACCGGATCAGACCGGCCTGGTATCGCTGTATATCGATGATAGTGCAGTCGGCGATGTAGAAGTCGGCATTTACCAAAACGAACCAGTCATTTCCCATCAGATGCTTGCCGAATTGCTGAACGAATATCTCAGGCCGGATGTATTCAATACAATTTTCGAGGTCGTTTTTTCTCGTCTCGACTGGATTACCCGGAAAGATCTTGCAGCTATCGGCATAACCACAACCTGGGATGATACCCGCATTGTGCTGACCATCACTATTCCAGCGTCTTTCAAACCAATCCAGGATTTGGACATATCACCAAGCTATCTGCCGAATATAAAGCCCATTCTGCAGCGAGCCGCTTTTTCAGGCCATCTGGACTTTTCCGCTACCATGGACACGGTAATTGCCACGAGCGGTGTTACGGCACCGGTATCTGGCAATGTCAAAGGTGTCGTCAACCTTTTGGACTGGGTTGGAGAGTTTTACGCTTCCGGCTCGTTTACAAGCTCATCCTCGTCAGTATCGCTGAACTCCTGGTACATTATCCGTGACATTCCGTCCATTAACGGAAGGCTTTTTATGGGAAGAGTCCAGGCTCAGGCCAGCAGTTATCAGTCACAGCCGGAGTTATACGGCTTCACGCTCAGAAAAGAGTCCATCATAAAATATCAGGCAAAACCTGGATTCTACGAGCTATTTTCAGAATTCACCGTTGACACTCCGTCGATTGTGAGAATCAAGCTCAATGGTCTCACATACCGCACCATGAATATGAATCCGGGCAATTACCGGATTCTGGATCTCCCCTTTACCTTTGGTTTGAACGATTTTATCCTCGAAATTCAGGATGCTTCAGGCAAAATCACCCAGCGTCAGGCAACAATTCCCCGGGAACTCAACCTGCTCGAAGAGGGTATCTCAGATTATTCTTTTTCAGCAGGTGTAGGACGAGTTTCAACGGATCAGCCTTTTGTTTCCGGATATTTCAGGTATGGCTTTTCACCCCGCTTTACCGCTGGAATTGCGGCGCAGGCAGACCTTCGATCTGCCCTGGGAGGTTTTTCCTTCATCATAGCAAGCATGCTTGGCAACTTCACGGGGAACGCCAACATGGTGTATGCATGGGACGGAAGGACCAATCCGCTTTCTGGAACCGCCAGTCTTCAATATAAGCTCAATTTCCCGGGCAAAGAGTCCATACCCACCCTGGGGCTTTCGGTCGACTTTATTTCCGAAGGTTTTTCTGCTCCAATTCCGTCAACAACACAGACACTGTACAAGGAGTCGTTGAGATTCGGGGGCCAGCTGGGAGCCAGAGTCGGAAAGGCAGCAGGCATAAGCCTTTCGCTGTACCACACCCAGTCCTCAGACGCATCGTCTAATGGTACAACAACAGCTGGAATTTCACTGAATCAAGGGCTTGGAACCGGAGCGAGCATGACTTTTATTGTCAACGCCAATCTCAAACCAGCCGTAACACCTGACATTACCGCAACAATCATGCTCTTTGTGCTCCCGAAAGACAAACCCGGACGCTCGATGAGCCTCATACAAGCTGGTGATGGTTCCAACAGCATCAATTACATCGATAAAATTGATGTCCTTGGCGGTATCAACATGAACGCTCGAGCCAGCAATTTAATGCCAGGGTACCCCGATGGTTCTTCAGTCGGCATCGGAATTTCACGGCAGGATAACGTCACCGCACTCGAACTTTCTGGAGATTTCGACATCAATTCGACATCGCCGGCCAGCAGATTGGGAAGGATCAGGCTTGCCGGTTCGACCTCGCTTGTCTTCGCAAACCAATACCTTGCTTTTTCGCGGCAGGTTTCAGATTCATTCGTCATATTTGCTCCTTCCAAGTCCATGCGGGGCCAGAAAGTCTATGTCAGGGTGGACACTGGCGGCAGTGCCGTCAGTCCGAATGCACGAACGATTATTTTGCCCCTGAGTTCCTATCGTCCCTCAGTCGGGTACATGGACTTGCCTGAAGCCCCGCCAGACATGCTGCCGAGGATTCAAACCGCACTGCTTGTTCCAAGCTACAAATCTGGCGTCATCTACGCAAGCGACATTCTGCGCCGTTATAAAGTGGTCGGAACACTGGTCACCGAAGACGGCAAGCCAGTCAGCTATATGGCCGGCGACATCGTCGATATCAGCGGAACTAATTTTACTTCTACCTTCACTGATGAAGAAGGCAATTTCGAAATTTATGATCTTGAGCCGGGATCATATCGAATTGAATGGCCAGACTTTATCGGCACAACTGAGTTCAACCTGCCTGAAAGCGACGAGGGTACGCTTTCGCTTGGCAGTATCGTTGCGAAACCACTTGAGTAAGCGGAGTTCTGACATGAGAAGCTTTTTAAAACATAAGCCTATGCCAAAGAGCTTGCATGTGCGGCATAATATCAGAGTCTTGTGTTTTTTTCTCGTGCTGAGCGGTGCGCAGGCAAACCTCGGCGTCAAGGCTCAAACACTGACATTTCAATCGGCAACAGCTCCGGCTCCTATTATCTATTCGCCGTTTACCGCAACATCTGGCACCGGAACCCTTACAGCATCCCTGACGGGCTATAAGAAGGTGCCAATTAATTATTTTTTCTCCTGTTTTACACCGCTGACCAGTCGTTATGTGACACTCAATGGAGTCAATATACCCTACCATGTCTATAAAACCGGAGTGAGCCCCGCAGCTGAGATATTACCCTGGAGCTACAGCCTGACGTATAACGACGTTTTGTCCGGGACATTTACCAACAACGGCACACAGCCCCAGCCTTTCGATATTGTTCCTGAACTCGGCCACTGGGCGCAGGCAGGGACATACACCGGTTCACTCAAGTTTGAAATGGATCAGGGAGTGCCGGGAGACAATAATTTAAAAGGCAGCAAAACCATCACTGTGTCGCTGACTTATCCCATCATTACTGATATTTCACTTCTGATGAATGACGCAAGCTTTGAGGCCGCATCAACGGCACAAACGCTGGATTTCGGAGAACTCAAACCTGATTTGGAAAAATCTCTTTATATTGTTATCCGCGCAAATAAAAACTGGTCGCTGAATCTTTCTGTTCCCTCAAAAGGCACCATGCAGCAGGCTGGTGTGGATACAACCATTCCGTATTCTATCTATTTCAACTCAAGCCTCGTGAACATTTCTTCAGGAACAGCAGCATTGATATCCAATGCTCCCTGGACATCTTCAGGTCAGGTCAGCTACCCTATGAAAGTAGTGATCGGAAAATTCGATTTTGCAGAACCCGGAATTTACAAGGATTCATTTTCATTGACTATTACCGCCAACTGAGGTTGTGACCATGAAAGCAGGCAAGCGCTTTTTCTTGATGCTTTTTGCTGTATGCTTGACATACCAGTCCTTTTGTCAGGAAGCAAGCGTTTCCGTCAAAATAACACCTCCAGAATTCGGTGTTTTTACCATGCCCGGGACCTCGACACAAAGCGGGACCATCACATCGACAGCGATCAGCAGTCCGACGCATAGTCTTCCTTATTATTACCTGCTGACCGGCGCTGCGCTTGGGTCCGCCGCCCCCGGATCCCGAAAACTCTATAAAGATGGCAATGTCCTGACAACGCCGATTCCCGTCATCATCGCGGCATCTCCGATTGCTGGGAAAGACACCGAAATTGGAAATCTTAATCAGCCAGGCAGCGTGGTTCTATCCGGTAGTATGACCGATACCGCGCCGTCAAATCTCAATTTTTATGTACAAGTCACTGTACCTGCTGACATAGCTGATGGTGTCTATACCAATGCCTTTACTTTTTCTCTCTATTTGTATTCAGCCTCGGCTGGTTCAGGCACCCTGACCGCGCCGTCCAAAGGGAGCCTTACTTTTTCGGTCAATGTTACGATAGCCCAAGGCTCCGTCAGCCTTTCATTAAATCCGACATCCATCAGTTTCAACAAAGGCAATCCAGTTACTCCCCTGACACCCCTTGCGGACCTGAAAGAAAAAGCCGCTGTCAATATAACAGCAACGAGAGGGTATACGCTCACCGTTTCTTCCAGCCATTCCGGACTCCTCTGGCTGTCAGACAAAGATACAATCCCATATATTCTGAAAGTTGAGGGAGTAATAATCGATCTTTCATCCGGAAAGGAAGCTTTAATAGCGGAGTGCGCAAGCGCAGGTGTTGCAAGCTACACACTGGAACTCGCTATTTTGGCACTGGGAGACAAGAAACCTGGCAACTATTCTGACATTCTTACCTTCATAGCAACTGTCCGCTGACAGGCCAAATTACCTTTGACAGCGGAACAGCAATGCACTATATTTTACTTGATTAGTAATAAGTCTTCTCTTGTTGGGAGGCTGCATGAAAAAAGTATTCATCTTAGGTATTTTTCTTTTCTCGATAGCGAAGCTTTGGGCGCAAAACTATTACACGAATACGCCGCCGCCGAGCTTCAACTACGACCCCTTTTCAGCCACCTTTTCCACTGGCTCAATAA
>JAJTBL010000080.1 GCA_021286925.1 Spirochaetia bacterium
AGCTCTCGAAGCAAGGCAGGAAGGCTTGCGCTGTTTCCAGGCAAGTCCTTTCCATAGGATGCCAGGTCCTGGCCGATAAGGTTGATTTCGTGGATGCCTCGGCTTCCCAGATCTGCACATTCTTCAAGAATGTCTGCCATCGAGCGGGAGCGCAGTTCTCCCCGGATCAGGGGAATGGCGCAGTAACTGCAATGGTTTGAACAGCCTTCCGTGATTTTGACATGGGCAGTGCCGGGAAAATCAAATAAACGAGTCCGGCGGAAGGTTTTTCCGCCGATGGTTCGGGGCTGAGGACTAGCGATGAGCGGCCGTTCCCCGGTCACGACACGTTCGACAATCTCTGAAACTTTGGAAAGGTCCGAATTTCCGAAAATTCCGTCAGCTTCAGCAAGGTCCTGCATCAGCGCTTCTGGATACCGCTGGGAAAGACAGCCCGCCACAATGACCTTTTTCTCTGGCCAGTGGGTTTTAGCTTCGATGATCGCTGCAATGGATTCCTGCTTGGCTGATTCTATGAAACCGCAGGTGTTGACGATGATGACTTCGGCATCCTGCGGATTGTCGGTGTAGGAATAGCCTGCTGATTCAAGCCGGGCTGCAATTTCTTCGCCGTCCACCTGATTTTTCGCACAGCCATGCTGGTCTATGAAAAATTTCACCATGGTTCCTTTATTCGTAATTGGATGCCATCAGCGCCCAGGAGCCTTCCTGCTGAGCCCATGAGATTTTCTTGACCACAATCTCGCCGGGCAAGCCCAACTCGTGGTCGTAGGTCTTTCCGCCGGTAGCCTGGATGGTAAGCTTGGCCGCCTGAGCGTTGGAAGCCCAGAGAATGAGTGCGGATGATACGTTCACGGAAACGCTTTCACCTTTCTGATAGTATTTTTCAACCCACTCTTTCCGGTCCGCTTCATATCTGAGCATGCAGTTGCCGCGGAAACTGATGGTTGCCATGAACGGGTAGGGGCCTCGCGGCGATTTGAAAATGATCGAATTGGCAGGCTGTTGGTTTTGCGGGGCTTCCGCCGTGCCAGCCGGAATCGTGATTTCTCCGGTATTGGACGCCGTTTGCGGAACCGGCAGTTCTACCTTGACCAGAACACCATTTTTCGGTTTTCCCTTTTCAAAGTCACTCGCGGTAAGTACGGCTTCAGGGTAATTGTCAGTATTGAGATCGAAGGTAACGTTCCCGCCCAGCGAAACCTGCATCGCCCCCTGCGGCGTCTCAAAGACTGCCGTGTCTTCGATCGCGCGCAATGTAACACTGATTACATCGGAACCGGTCTGAATGAGAAGTCTGTCTCCCGGATAGATCCGCTTTTCAAAGGATGACCCTTCAACACGGAATTCCTGCGGTGTTTGCTGCAGCGCGGCGCTGCCATTGCTGCGGTTTCTGAATAAAAAGGCGGCTCCGGCTGCGGCGACTGCGAGAATGATGACTCCAACGAGAATTTTCATTCCGTGCTTTGGTTCTGCGGCAGCAGGTTTGATTCTGAACTCGCTTTTCAGCGCTTTTGGGGGGAGCGTTTCAGTTTTAGCTTTATGTGTCAAGCTCGCTTCAGGATTTGGGGCTGGCGCTTGCTGGATGGTATCAGCAGCCGCGGCTTCTTTTTGTTTCGGCGCGGTCTTTCTGGCCCTGGTTTTCTTTGCGGCACCTGTATCATCAGCCGGAAGAGCTTGCTGGTTCGCTTCGCCTGCCGCTGTTTTTTGCGGCTTTTCCGCTTTCAGCGGCTCACTGTCAGGAGTTTCTTCTTCCCCAGATGCGGGCATGGGCGGTGCCGCCAGCTCTTCCTGCATGTTTTCGGCGAGGGAAGCTTCATCAGCCCGATACCGCGCAACAATCGCCTCGGGCTCCAATCCGAGATATTCGGCATAATTGCGGATAAAGCCAACCACATAGGGTTCGCCCGGGAAACCGGTAAAATCGTCAGCTTCAATTTTTTTCAAGAATCTGACACTGATATTGGTTTCATCGGCGACTTTGTCGAGATTGATCCCCTTTTTTAGCCGGGTTTCCTGGATTATGGATCCGATTCGTGCCATGGGCTTCCCTACCTGGTATTATTGAAACAGGAAATTGTTATACACGTTCGCGCTTGCGGGCGCATCATATAAAAACCTCGTCGCCGGAATTCCCTGATTCAGCTTGATGGAAGTAAAGTCGAAGGTAATCTTTTCGTTGGCAACCGTCCAGCCTTCTATCCTGCGGATGAGCAGGGTGGCTGGAGCAATTGAAAGCCGAATGGTTTTGAAGCCTTCAGCAGCAGATTTTCTGGTAAGCATGAGGCGCTGAACCATTTCCTGCGAGCCGGAGTCAAGCGGAACCGGTTGTGGCGAGGATTCCCAGGCAAGAGAATAGGTGCGCTTCATCATGGAAAGACCGTCGCGCGACGCCAGTGCAGCTGCTCCAGCCCCAGCGCTGTTGACGCCGGTTTCCTGCTGGAGCACCGCCCGGTACTGAGGAATGTAGACAACAAGCCGCTGTCCGTCAAAGACAATCACCTGCTCTGCTGGCTGCGAAAAATCGATACGAAGCAGAGCAGGCGCTTTAAAAGACAGCTTGCCGTTCATCGGCTGGGTTCCCGAGGATATCTGGATGGAAGCCTCATAGTCATTGATCGTCGCGTACTTGTCTGAGACCTTGTTGAAAAATTGCTCGGCGGTGACTATTTCCTGGGCAAACAATCCGACTGCCGCCGTCAGGAGTACCAGGCTCGCCAGAATAATCCTCTTTTTCATAGTTTCAGCTCCGTTCCAACTGGAGTGTGATGGTGGTCGCGTCAGTCACGGCGGGTGGTCCAAAAAACTGGATACTGCCTGGTATTCTGTAATCTGAAGACAGGGCCCACTTTCCGCGCTGTTCCGCAAAGTACTTGAAGGGCTTGCCGTCCAGCTCCACCAGCGCTTTTTTAATGACCGGCTTGTCCTTTCCGTGGCGCCGTTCGATATTCATCATGGAAACGAGGGGAATTCCGCCAGGGATCCATTCAGATGCCGGAGCGGTAAGATTTCGAATTGAGGCGATATAGCCCGAGTATCCGTTGAGAGCGAGCAGGAATGCCGCATTGCCCAGCGAATAGCAATAATCGGCGTCAAAGTTGGATGGGAAGGCGCACCTTCCTTCATAGCCCATGAAGTGTGTCTGATAGTCGAACTTGCCGGTATATGTGCCTTCTTTTGCCCGTGCGGCAAGCTGCTCCTTGACCATCATGACGAGGAGCTTTTCAGTTTCGATTCTGGAAACCTGCACATTGCCGTGCGGGTCGCGATCCCAGCAGAGCTGTGCCTGGATGTCTTCGGGCAGTGAGGTAAACAGCGCTGAGGATTCAGCGTCGAGCTTTTTCGCGACAAATTGGCGCTGTTCCGCGACCGATGACAGCTGTTTGAAAGCCTCATCCTCATGTGCCAGCAATTCGTTGATAGAACTGATGAGCACCTTGAACTCAGGAATGAACTCGATAAGTCCTTCTGGTATAAGGACAACGCCGAAGTTTTCGCCTTTTGCGGCCCTTGCGGTAACCGAATCTGCAATGCTGTCGACAATCTGCGCGAGGCTCATCTTCCGGGCTTCCACTTCCTCAGAAATGAGCGCGATGTTGGGCCTGGTCTGGAAGGCGCACTCGAGGGCGATATGGGAAGCCGAGCGGCCCATGAGTTTAATGAAATGCCAGTACTTTCTGCCTGAAGCCGCATCCCGGCAGATATTGCCGATGAGTTCGGAGTACAGTTTGGTGGCAGTGTCGAAGCCGAAGGAAGTTTCGACCCATTCATTTTTCAGATCGCCGTCGATGGTTTTCGGGACGCCGACAACCGCGATAGGCGCTTTGCGGGAAGCGAAAAACTCGGCAAGCAGTGCGGCGTTCGTGTTTGAATCATCGCCGCCGACGACAACCAGCGCATCCAGCTTATGGCTTGTCGCGGTTGCGAGCGCTTTTTCGAACTGCTCGGGCGTTTCGATCTTGGTTCTTCCTGACCCGATAATATCGAAACCGCCCGTATTGCGGTAGGAATCCATGAGTTCAGCGGTAATTTCGATTGATTTATCATCCAGCAGGCCTGAAGCGCCGCCCTTGAAACCTATGAGTTTGGAATCCGGCGAATTCTTTTTAAGACCGTCGAATAGCCCGGCGATGACATTGTGTCCGCCTGCGGCGGGGCCGCCTGACAGCAGAACGCCGACGGTCATGGTTTTCCCTGCAAAAATATTTTCGCCCTGTGCAAATTTGACTGCTGGCTTTCCATAGCTGTGACTGAAAATGCCTTTAAGGGTTTCGCGATCGACTTTCGGCTCGATCACTTCAGTCGGGATAGCTTTGATCGAAGCGGTCGGCAGATTGAAAATCTCCGGCATTTTGGGAACATAGGCAAATCTGACATTGTGAAGCGGGGAGCGTTCGTTCATTACTTGCAATCTCCTCTAGAATGATATAAACAATTCTACCCGTTTGAAGGTAAAATGAAAAGCCTTCAGGATGCCATTTTTCCTGCCGATACTTGGAAGGATACCTATGATGAATTTCAAACGATCGATTCTTCTGCCCATACTGCTCTGCATAATCGCCGCTGGCGTAGCTTTCGCGTCCGGGCCGGTTACCCATACCATGCAGAAAGGCGAGACTTTGTATTCGATAGCGAAAAAATACAATATCCCGTACGAGTCACTCGCTGCCGCAAACGGCATCAGTGATCCGACCAAGCTGAAAATTGGTACGGTGTTGATAATTCCTTCGGTGCATCTGGTATCCAAGGGCGAAACATTGTATGGCATAGCTCGGCTGTATTCCATTTCGCTGGATGAGCTTCTGACTGCCAACAAGCTTACTGCCAGCTATGTGCTCAAGCCGGGCGATATCCTGGTTATACCCGGCGGAAAGCCTGATTCCGGGACTGCCGTGACGACCGTTGCAGCACCGCCGGCGACGGTTCCTCAGCCTGAAATAACCGTTTCAACCGCGGCTTCGGCAACCACGACGACCCTTGCCAAATCCGTTCCGCCTGCCGCGGCTCCCTCGAGCACTACAACGACGCTTGCGAAAACCACACCGGCCACCGCGGCTCCTCCGAGTACGGCTGCAACGACAGCCAAGCCTTCTCCCGCCTTGAGTTCAACAACGTCCTCCAACGGCACTGCAGCGACAGTTCCGGCAACCAGCACTACCGTGACGGCACCGGTGCCCATGCCTGAACCCGTCAAGACCCAGGATAAGGTGGTTGATCCCAAAGCTGGATGGCCCGCCCCCGGCAAGGTCATGTACCTTGACGGCAAACTGGAAGGCGTGATGATACGGGTCAAGCCGGGTGAAATCGCCAAGGCCATCGCTTCGGGAACCGTTGTGTCAGCAGGGCCGTCCCGAGGTTTCAATCAGGTTGTTTTCGTACAGGCTAAGTCCGGATATGTCTATGTCTATGGCGGCAATGAAACGCTTTTGGTAAAAACCGGAGATACGGTTAAGGCTGGAAGTGAATTGGGAAAGATCGGCATAGACAGCAAGGACAACTCACCGATCGCCTATTTCTTTGTTTTCAGAAACGGGCAGCCGATAGATCCGGCGCTGGCCCCGAGGGAATAGGGCACCGAAGTCCGGCATCAGCTCGCCCGAATAAGCCAGGGATGCAGAACGGGCTGAACAATGACAGTTGCCGCAAAAAGGCACTGCTTTCTGATTTTGCATATTTACGGGTAAGCATTGATTATGTATATTGAAATCGAATACGTATTGAAAAGATACGGGGCGGTTTTCACATTGCAGATGAAACCAGCCTTACGGCATCGTTCAATGGCTTGTTCAGAAAGGATCCAGGAAGGCGTGAATGGCAAAAAAGTCTGATCAGGACAAAAAAAGCTTCCCTCTGAATCAGACATCCGACAACGCACAGCATGAACCTGCCCAGCCTCAGCGCCATAAATCTGCCAAGAAACATGCAATCGACAAAGACCCACTCTCGGTCTATCTTTATCAAATATCGAAATATCCGCTCTTGAATGCTGAAGGTGAACAGCGGGTCGGGAGAAAAATCCACGACCTTCAGCAGGAATTAAAGGCGCTGAAGGCACAGCTGGCCGCAGCGCAGGAAGTCAGCGCTCAGACGGCTGAATCAGAACAAAACCCCCGCGTGAGCACAGAGCAGAGTACTCCCGCCGATTCTCCAGGAGCACTTCCTGCTCTTGCCAAGCCAGCGCTGGAAGAATCCATTCGTTTGACCGAAGAAAAGCTCAAAGCTGCAAAACAGGAGATGATCACTTCTAATTTGCGGCTGGTTGTTTCCATTGCCAAAGCCTATCAGCATCGGGGTCTGAATCTGCTGGATTTGATTGATGAAGGCAATATCGGTTTGCTTGAAGCTGTTGAGCGCTATGACTACTCGCGCGGCTATCGTTTTTCGACCTATGCGACCTGGTGGATTCGTCAAGCCATCATCAAAAGCCTTTCGGATCAAGGTCGAATCATCAGGATTCCCGTGCACATGCTCAACACGATCCGCAAATGCTTTTACGCCTCAAAACAGCTGACCCAGGAGCTCGGCCGGAATCCCGAAATTGCAGAATTGGCCCAAAGAGTGGAAATGACCGAAGAAAAAGTGCTGAAAGTTATCGAATTCTCACAGAATACCGCCAGCCTGGATTCCGCCATCGACGATGACAACAAAAACAGCCTGTCCGATGTGATCAGCGATGAAGATGGGCTTGATCCCTATGCGGAAGCGTTTTCCACCACCATCAAGGAATTGCTGGATTGTGTGCTTGAAGGTCTCAGCACACGCGAGACAACGGTACTGCGCCTGCGATTCGGGCTGTCCGGAGAAGACCCGCATACCCTGGAACAAACCGGCAAAGTGCTTGGCATTACAAGGGAGAGGGTGCGGCAGATCCAGGAACGGGCCATCGAAAAACTGCGCCAGAGAAAAGAACTTTCCGAGTGTGAATAAAGAAAACGCATCAGAGACAAGCCGATTTCAGAAATTGGTTGCCAAAAAAAGGCAGCGGCAGGAATCAATCCACCGCTGCCTCATTTTTATTGCAGTATTGCCGCTATTTCCGTCAAACCTTTTGCGTTTGCGATATCGAAGGCGGTTTCGCCTGAAATATTACGCCGGGCTTTGTCAATGCCCAAATCCAGCAGAACCTGCACAGCGTCACGATCCCCCGCTTTAACCGCGTAGAACAGGAAGCCTTCGTTTCTGATGTCAGCCGCGTTTATGCCGGCAGTCATGACAAAATCCTTCAGTGCGACCGGATCTTTCAGCACCAGCTTGATCGGAATTTCGCCGCTGGAGTCCGGGGCGAAGGGATCGGCTTTGGCCGCGAGCAGCAAGCCGGCGGTCTGGAAATCCTTTTGCCGCAAGGCTGCATGGAGCGGGGTCACTGCAAGCTTGTCTTTGCTGTTCGGATCCGCGCCTCCTGAAAGGACCAGGTTGAGGGTGTCGAGGGATGCGCGGGCTTCAACTAGAATTCTCAAGGG
>JAJTBL010000081.1 GCA_021286925.1 Spirochaetia bacterium
AGAATCAGAAGCACAGTAACCAGCGGGCTCGCGTTGAATATCGCCCCTGTGCCCTGCAATTGCTTCATTGCAAGAAAACCGAAAGCCAGCGGTGCAACCATCAAGGTCTCGACAGTAAGCCCTAGAAGTGGATCAAGCGCCAGCTGTTTTTTCAGCGCGCCGTATCCCGCGAATGTCACGGCGAGAAGCAAGCTGACCCAGGGGACCGAACCATAGATGACAGCCGCGGCCAAAATTGCCAATGCCGCGACACTGACCGCGGCTTTTGTCCACACATCCGCCCGCTCCCTGAAAAAAAGCACGCCAAAGGCGACCGAAAGCAGCGGGTTGATGTAATACCCCAGCGCGGACTCGGTTATCCGCCCCGAATTGACCGCCCAAATGTAAATCCCCCAGTTGGCTGTCACGACAATCGCGCAAGCAGCCACGCGCAGGACTTTTCGCGGCGATTTGAACAGCTCGCCGATCATGCCCAGCTGTTTTGTTGCGCCAAGCAGGATCAGGCAGAACACCGCTGCCCAAAAAATCCGGTGGCTTAAAATCTGCAGCGGCTCAACGGACTTGAGCATCTTCCAATACAGCGGGAACAGTCCCCACATGCCGTACGCGAGAAAAGCAGCCAATGTGCCGCTGATTTTGCTTGTCTGGTTTTTCATGGCTTTCCCTACTATAAAGTCGAATACCTGTATGCGTCGAGGTCCGCACCGTGAATTTGAATAATAAATAAAATATTTTTGAAAGATTGAAATAAATATACAAAATATGAAGAATATTTCAATAAATGAAACATTGGTGTCAAATAGTAATCAATAATAATAGCACGACTTTGAAATTATGTCAAATTTTTATTGAAGAATCTTGACTTCGCATTTTACATAGGTTTCTATCTATAAGTACGAGTATTTTTCTACGTGAACCTGTACAGTGTTCACAGTTTTGAAGGAGGAAGCATGAAAAAGTTCACACTCGTTCTGTTGCTGGCCGTTTTGGCAGCATCTCTCGTATCGGCGCAGGACATCAAGATCGGCGGCGTAGGTCCTGTAACCGGTGAAGCGGCAACCTTCGGCGTATCCACGAAAAACGGCATGACCATGGCTGTTGAAGAATGGAATGCCAAGGGCGGCGTATTTGGCGGACGAAAAGCCAAATTGATTTTTGAAGACGACAAAGGCGACCCCGCTGAAGGCGCCACCGTCTACACCAAGCTGATCCAGCAGGACGGCGTTGTAGCCATTGTCGGCACCGTCATGTCCAAGGTAACCCTGGCCGGCGCTCCGATCGCCCAGGCAAACGGCATCCCGATGATCAGCCCGACATCCACGAATGAAAAAGTCACCCTCGTCGGTGATTACATTTTCAGGGCATGCTTTATCGACCCATTCTAGGGAACAGTCGGCGCTTCATTCGCCTACAAAGACCTGAAAGCTAAAAAAGCCGCAGCCATATTCGATCTTGGAAACGACTATACCAAGGGACTGGCTGAAAACTTCAAAGCTACTTTTGAAAAGCTGGCTGGCAAGGGTTCTGTCGTTGCCTATGAAGGCCATCCATCCGGCGCGACCGATTTCAAAGCCCAGCTGACCAAAATTCTCAGCGCGAAACCAGATGTTATCTATATCCCCGACTATTACAATGATGTCGGCCTCATCGCCAAGCAGGTACGGGAACTTGGATTCAAGGGTCCGCTCGTCGGCGGCGATGGATGGGATTCACCCGACCTGGTCAAGATCGGCGGAACAGCGGTTGAAAACGGATTCTTCACCAACCACTACTCTGCGGCAGACACCCGCCCGATCGTCCAGGACTTTGTCAAAAAATACAAGGCCAAATTCGGCGCCGAACCTGACGCTCTCGCAGCCCTGGGCTATGATGCCATGTACATCATGCTCGACGCGATCAAGCGCGCCGGTTCAACCAAAGGCACCGCTATCCGCGACGCGCTGGTAAAAACCGATCTGAATGTCGTATCAGGCAGAGTAACCTTTGATGCGAACCGCAACCCGGTCAAGTCCGCGGTTATCATCGAAATCAAGGACGGCAAGCAGGTCTATAAGACCACGGTAAATCCGTAAGGGCATGAAATCCCGTACTGCCCGGTCCTGGTGGATCGGGCAGTATCATTTTTACTGCATGACACCTGCCAGCCTTCAGGCAGGCAAGATTCAAGATCAATTGCCAATCCATATTTTTTACGCGCATTGTCACCGAGTGAGCGGCATGCGCAGAAGGGAAACCTAAATGGGATCAATTTTTAACGCCCAACAGATAGTTAACGGACTTCAGGTAGGCTCGATCTACGCGCTGATAGCCCTGGGCTACACCATGGTATATGGGATAGTCAGGCTGATCAACTTTGCGCATGGTGATTTTTTCATGATCGGCGCTTATGCGGCCTATGGCTCTTTTTTCATTTTTAATTCGATGCTTGCCGGAAAGCACGGCAGCATAGCTTTTCTTGTTCTCATTGTCTCGATGCTTGCCGGCGGTCTCATCGCCATGCTCGCAAACCAGCTTGCCTATAAACCGCTGAGGTATAAACCGAAGCTTTCTTCGCTTATCACTGCAATCGGCGTTTCAATGTTCCTCGAGTATTTCTTTTCAGCTTTGCCGATGATCGGACCTTCATACCGTTCCTTCCCTGATATCATCCCCAAGGTACAGATCAGTCTCGGATCAGCGACCATTTCCAACTATGTTGTTATTGATATCGTGGTTGCTGCCGTTCTCATGATCGGATTGACCTTCCTGGTGCGGAAAACCGCGCTTGGCAAAGCGATGCGCGCAGTATCCCAGGACAAGGATGCGGCACGTCTCATGGGGATCGATATTGAAAAAGTCATCGGCTTTACCTTCCTTATCGGCGGATCCTTCGCCGGAGCGGCGGGATTGCTGGCTGGCATGACCTATCCTCGAATTTTCCCCTACATGGGCATCCAGCCTGGACTGAAGGCCTTTATTGCCGCGGTTCTGGGCGGAATCGGCAACATTCCGGGCGCTGTGCTTGGCGCTTACATCATGGGTTTGGCAGAGACATTCGCTTCAGCCTACAACTCATTGCTGGGTGAAGGTATTGCGTTCGCAATCCTGATCATCGTTCTGCTGGTTCGGCCGCGGGGACTCCTCGGCGAAAAAGTTGCTGACAAAATCTAGGAGCGAACCATGACCAAAGTCAAATTGCCAAAATTTCTGATTGCCTCAGTGGTATTCTATGCCATCATAGAGGCCCTTTTCAGACTGGAAGTGCTGAATGGTTACATCCTGCACATCATCAATCAGTCGCTCATCTTTGTCATCCTTGCGGCGAGCTTGAACCTCATCAACGGAATAACCGGACAGTTTTCGCTCGGGCACATGGGTTTTGCAGGTGTCGGCGCCTATGTTTCCGGAACGCTGACAACCATTATACTGAAACTCAATCCGACAGTAACTTCCAACATGGGCATCTTCGTACTCTGCCTCCTGGCGGGTGGCGTAGCAGCTGCATTTATCGGCTTTCTCATCGGTTTTCCCTCTCTGCGGCTGAAAGGCGATTACCTCGCCATCGTCACCCTGGGATTTGGCGAAATCATCCGAACTGTCTTCAATAATATCGATTATGTCGGCGGTCCGCGGGGTTTGCTCGGTATCCCCAAGTTTTCCAATTTCACTTTGATTTTTATCGCAGCGTTCCTGTTAATCGTTATAATGCGCAACATCATTCAGTCCTCACATGGACGCGCAATGCTTTCAATCCGTGAAAACGAGCTTGCTGCAGATCTTGTGGGTATCAATACAACCCAGTACAAAGTGATGGCGTTCACGATCGGCGCTTTTTTCGCCGGCATCGCTGGCGGACTGCTTGCCCATCTAATCCAGCTTGCTCACCCAACACAATTCGGCTTTATAAAATCAGTCGAAGTTCTGATCATGATCTATGCTGGCGGCGTAGGCTCCATGACAGGCTCAATCATCGCTGCCTTCGGTCTTACATTCCTCTCTGAAGGGTTGCGCATCGGTATCAGAGCACTGGCTGATGCCACGAATCTTCCAATCGGCGGCGAGTGGCGAATGGTAATCTATTCGCTTCTGCTTATCTTTATCATGCTGTTCAGAACTGAAGGCCTCATGGGCACCAAGGAATCACGCATTATTAAAATTGAGGAGGCCGACTGATGTCCGCATTGCTCAGTATCAAGAACATGACCCACTATTTCGGGGGTCTCCGCGCTGTATCGAATTTCAGCTATGACATCCCGCAGGGTACCATTTATGGGCTGATCGGTCCGAACGGCTCAGGCAAAACAACAACCTTCAATCTCATTACCGGAATCTATACACCGACCGAAGGCAAGATTTTTTTCCAGGACAAAGAGATAACCGGCATGAAGCCGTATAAAATAGTCCAGACAGGAGTTGCCCGAACCTTTCAGAACCTCAGGATTTTTTCAAACCTGACCGCGCTGGACAATATCCGCATTGCACGGCATTTCAATACTCGCTCAGGTCTTGTTTCATCAGTTCTCAGACTTCCGAGCTTCATGAATGAAGAGCGTCAGGTTAAAAAAGAGTCACGAGAACTTCTGGACCTGATGCACCTTTCAAGCCGCGCCAATGAGCTCGCCAAAAACCTTCCCTATGGAGAACTCAGGCGTCTTGAGATCGCGCGGGCTCTCGCAACAAAACCCAAACTTTTGCTCCTCGATGAGCCGGCAGCCGGCATGAATCCCAAGGAAGTTGAGGAACTCATGAGCCTTATCCTCCGAATCAGGAACGAGTTCAAGGTAACGGTCTTCCTTATCGAGCATCACATGCAGGTTGTCATGGGCATCTGCGAATACCTCAAAGTTATCGACTTTGGGGAAACTATCGCTGAGGGTTTGCCTGAAGCCGTCGGCAAGGATCCCAAGGTTCTGGAAGCTTATCTCGGGAAAAGGGGTGCATGATGCTGGTAGTCAAAAATCTCAAAGTGAGTTATGGCAAGATAGAAGCCATCAAGGATGTATCCTTTGAAGTGCCCGATGGGAAAATAGTAACGCTTATCGGTGCCAACGGCGCTGGCAAAACAACGACGCTTCGAGCTATTTCCGGTCTGGAAAAGTGCGCGGCCGGTTCTATCGAATTTGACGGGAAAAACATTACGAATATGGAAGCGCACAAGCTGGTCCCGCTCGGGATTTCCCATGTTCCGGAAGGAAGAAAGATATTCCCGACACTTACGGTACGGGAAAACCTCGAACTCGCCGGTTGGACGCTCAAAGACAAAAAGCTGATCAAGGAGCGGATGGAAGATGTCTTCGAAGTGTTCCCCAGGATCAAGGAAAGAGCCAACCAGCTCGGCGGCACCCTCTCTGGCGGTGAACAGCAGATGCTGGCTGTCGGCCGTGCGCTGGTCACAGGCGGCAAGATCCTGCTTCTGGATGAGCCTTCCATGGGTCTTGCTCCGGTTCTCGTCGATGAGATTTTTCATCAGATTGTCGAAATCAACAAGCGCGGCATGACAGTCTTGCTGGTCGAACAAAACGCGGCCGAAGCTCTTGATATCGCAGATTTCGCCTATGTTTTGGAAGTCGGCTACACGACAATCAGCGGCACAGCTAAAGAAATCGCTGAGGATCCGCGCGTTCGCGAAGCCTATCTTGGAGTATAGCCGCAGTTCGGGAAGAACATCATTTTGCAGTGCAGCTTGCCGATATTGATATATCACTGCATAAAATTCGAAATAATAAAAAAAGCCGCGGGCTTCATGCTTCGCGGCTTTTTATTGAGCCTGTCACAGGCTCTTCATACGGCACTCGGTGTCTTATTTGGAATTGGCAAGCGTCGCTTTGCAGACTTTGCAAATTTTGGTTTTCTTGCCTTCGACTTCCTGCTCGTACAGCACTTTTACGCCATCACGCTTGCAAACGGGGCAGGTTCCGCGGCCGCTGCTTGGCAGTTCACGAACTCCTTTTCCTCTATGTGCTTTGGACATATGTTCCTCCCTGCCTCATTCAGCCTTTTTAGCTTCTTTGGCTTTCTTTTCAGCTTTCCGCTTGTTGCGTTCAGCTTTTTTTTCTTCGACTTTCTGATCAACCAGTTCAAGAATGACCATGTCCGCAGCATCCTGAGCGCGATTGCCGATTCTTAGAATTCTGGTGTAGCCGCCGGCTCTGTCCTTGAAGCGAGGTCCAATCTCCGTAAAGAGCTTGTTCAGAACGGCTTCATCCTGAATCTTCCTGGCTGCGATTCTGCGATTGTGGACGCTGCCGACTTTTGCCCTGGTGATCATTTTTTCAGCAGCCCGGCGAGTCTCAACCGCTTTGGCATGGGTTGTTTCAATTCGTTCATGTTTGAAGAGAACGGTCATCATGTTTTTGATGAGAGCTTTTCTGTGTGCTGATACCCTGTTCAGCTTGTTGAAACCAATCTTATGCTTCATTGGTCTGTTCCTTTTTCATTGTCAGCTTGAGATAATTTCGAAGCGGCGTAAAATCTGTCATTCCAAGAGAAAGATTCTGTTCGCTCAGCTTAGCCTTTATCTCAGCCAGAGATTTCTTGCCGAAGTTCCTGGTCTTGGTAATTTCATCTTCGGTCTTTCTCGCAAGTTCACCAATAGTTCTGATGTTCGCGTTTTTAAGACAGTTGGAAGCACGTACCGATAGCTCGAGATCTTCAACCGGAGTATTGAGAATCTGTTTGACTCTCTCTTCGATTTCATCGTTCAGCTCATCGCCGCCAGCTTCATTTTCATCGAAGTTGATGAAAATCGCGAAATGGTCTTTCGCAATTTTTGCTGCTTCACCCAGAGCGTCTTCAGGCCTTGTTGTTCCGTCAGTCCAAATTTCGAGCACAAGTTTGTCATAATCGGAACGCTGGCCAACGCGAGTCGGTTCCACGGAATACTTAACTTTCGTTACCGGAGTGAAAATCGCATCCATCGGAATAGTACCGACAATTTCGATATATTTTTCATTCACTTCCGCAGGAACATAGCCACGACCCAAATCCACCTGAATTTCAAGATCGAGGTGAACATCAGGATTCAGCGCCGCAATGGTAAGATCGGGATTCAAGACTTCAAGCTGTCGGTCATTGGAAAAGAAAGAGCCCTTCAGCTCCGAAATCCCCTTAATCTCATACAGGAAGACGCCCTGCTCCATATCGTTGGGAAGGCGGACTCTCAGCTGTTTGAGATTGTTCAGGAACTCGATCGTATCTTCAACAACACCGGGTATTGTCTCGAATTCGCTTGAAATTATGTGCTGTGCACCCTCATCATCGTAGCGAACAATTCTGACCGCCGTAATTGCATACCCTTGGATGGATGAAAGAAGGATGCGGCGCAGGGTGTTTCCAACAGTGGTACCGTAACCAGGCTCGAAAGGATAGGCCACAAATTTCCCGTAGGAATCTCCCGATTCGCTCTGTTCGTAGGTAATACCTTTCGGCCTTTTGAAACCCTTGAGAAGGTTCTTCCGCGCCATTTCTGCTCCTTATT
>JAJTBL010000082.1 GCA_021286925.1 Spirochaetia bacterium
AAGGGCGATAAAGCCCGATCGACACAGTTTTGCGTTTTCTTCCAAAGTTCCAGGTCAGCTTTTCCTGGGTCTGGATAAAATCCTTGAGCATGGCGTCGGTAATTGCAACACCGCGGGCGACAAATCCGGCCAGATAGGGGCGCACCTTTTTTACGCTTTCATGAACTTCAACCGTGTATTTGACGGAAAGCTGTTGACCGAGCGGAACAAAGAACGGGTATTCAGCAATTTTCCCCAGGCGGTGCGTTTTCAGCTGGCGCGCAAGTCCGGCGGTTGACCAGAGATCAGGGCGGTTTGTATCATTCAATTCGATTTTTATTGTCCTGTCTTCGGCGGAAACTCCATCGGTATCCCAGCCGTCCAGTTCAGCTTTGGCAGTTGGAAATATCTCTTCGAGCTGTTCCGCTGAATAGCGTTCGCCAAGCAGATCGAAAAACAGCTTTTCATTGACTTCAATTTTCGGCATATCTTTGCTCCAGGTATTAGTTTGCCATGAGGGCTCGCCTGAGTCGAATATTTTCGAGGTCAGGGCTGAAAAGTTCACGAAGATCGTTGAGGCCCAGTGCCATCAGCGCCATGCGGTCGATACCGATTCCCCAGGCGAGAACCGGAACGTTGATGCCCAGCGACTTGGTCACTTCAGGTCTGAAGATTCCGGAACCGCCCAGCTCAAACCATCCAAGGACAGGATGCTTGATATGAACTTCGACTGAAGGCTCGGTAAAGGGGAAATATCCGGGAACATATTTGACTTCTTTGGCACCGGCGACTTCCACTGCAAACATCTCCAAAAAGCCCAGCAGGGTCCTGAGATTGACATCTTCACCGAGCACGATACCTTCTGTCTGATAGAAGTCGGACAGGTGGGTCGCGTCAACCTTGTCATACCGGAAACAGCGCGCAATGCCAAAATATTTGCCGGGCACCTTGGCGGTGGGCAGTTTCCGGGCTGAGAGAACCGTACCCTGGCTTCTCAGAATCAATCGTTTGGTAAATTCGCGGTCAAAGGAATAATTCCATCCCCGGCTTCCGGTATTTCCTCCGTGCTCATGAGCGGCGGCTACCTGGGAGAGATAGGGTTCCTCGATAAATTTGGCTTTTCGGGGTTCTTCTATATAATAGACATCATGAATGTCACGGGCTGAATGGAACTGCGGCATGAAGAGTGCGTCAGAATTCCAGAACTCAGTTTCTACCATATTGCCGTCAAACTCTTCAAACCCCAGGGATACCAGCTTGTCTTTGACGCTTTCAAGAAATTCGACATAGGGATTTTTCCGTCCCGGAATAATCCGGGCGGGAGTAATCTGGATGTTATAGGGCCTGAATGCGGCATTTTTCCAACTGCCTTTCGCCAGTATTTCGGGTGTCAGGGCTCCGATTTCTTCGCCAGTCACGCCAAGCACGCGCAAAGCCTTGCGCACTTCGTCGGCTTCAGGAGCAAGCTGGTAGAAAACCTGCTCCCGGTCTGCGCTTCGGAACGGAGCATCCTGAGCGCCGCGCTTTTTAGCGACCGTACTCATAACAGCCTTTTCTTCAGCCGAAAGCTCGTTTTCCTCAAGGATGCCATTATTGCTGATCGCTTTTGCCAGAAGAGACTTCAGTATTTGCAGTTTCTGCGGCAGATGGGCTTCCGAGACAAGGTAAGCCCGCTTTGTATCATCCAGCGCGACGACGCCTTCCTTGGATAAAAGGCCAAAGGCTGAGCCGATATGCTTTTGCTCAAGCCCCAGCTTTTCAGTGATGGCGCTGAGCGTATCAGCCCCTTCCGCAGCAAGTAAAGCGAGAATCCGCTCTTCGACAAGACCTTTTTCAGCCAGATCCCGTCCGAACGCAGTGATTTCAAAAAAGCTGGTCTGTGCGCGCGAAACCTCAGTTATGAGGCCCTTGCCTGACAGCCATGAAAAAGCCTGGTTTTCCTGGCCTTCCCGATAGCCGAGTTCTTCCCGCACTTTTTTTGCGTCGAAAACGACGGACGTATCATAGGTCAGGAGGATTTTGACTTCCAGCGGATGAAGCGTCTTCGCAATACTGATAGCATCCATACCGATAGCTCCAGAGACAAAATGTGTCAGCAGAGAGATTTCTCAAGCTGATGAGCCAATTTCAAAATGCATCTGCATTTTGAAAGACCCTCCGATATATTGAAAAATGAGTATTGCCTGAAACCGAGATTGGCGTCAATTATATTCTGCGTTCTCCAATCCAATTTCATCATTTTCTTCAGACGGCTTTTCCCGGTTCCCCGCTTTCAGAAGTCCTGCCTTGCCCTGTTTCCCGTCCATGAGAATATCCAGGGGCGCTGAGAGGGTTGACCAGACGCAATGGTCAGTTTGCAGAGCGCGCTTCTGACTTTTCAGCCAGTTCCAATCGATAAAAGCGTCTTTTGAACGCAGGGGAATCTTGATATAGCCAATATTCATGCTGGTCAGGTTATGGAAAAAATGCGAGCCGAGGGATGAATCGACCACAAAATTGTCCAAATCGACCTCAACAATGACCTTTGCTCGAGAAATTTGGGCGAATGACACGGGAATCCCCAGCCAGCGGTCCCGGGTTCCCCATCGCCCCGGACCAATCAGAACATAGCGGCGGCCGGCCTTTTTGAGCTCCCGGTCAATTTCTTCTATTTCAGCAGTCATTTCAAGGGTTTTTGCCTTGTCGAATTTTTCCGGGTCAACCCAGACAATATCCTGAATTGAATAGTCGCGGCCGTTGCCCATGGTTTTATCGGATATGATAAAACAATCTTCAGGCGCGAAGGCTCCCAGGTTCAATTCGATTTTATCGTCAGCCTGGATGAGCGGTTTTAATTGGAGAATATAGAGCGCGGGTTTTCCGGAAGGTTCACTGAGATTGAAGGCGTATTCGATTTCCACCGGGGTGCCCATGGAGCGAGAACCGATTTCGAGAATCATCGAGATTGCCTGAGCGAAGGGAAGCGCTTCATATTTCAGTATATTCGCCAGGTCAATGATTTTGGGACCTCGGCCTGAGGCTCCTGGCACAAATCTCCGATCCTCCGCATCCCAGGTACTCGCGATCATCGCAAAATGGCGATCATCGTTGGCAATCGAAACATCCAGCTCCTTGAGGCTCGCCATCTCGCCTGCTGAAAGATCCGGCGTCGAGATGCTCATATCGAGGGCATGGAAGGTTCTCTGCGTGCTTTCAAGTGCATGATCGGGGGAAAGGACATCCAGCTTGGGGTATTTGGGGCAAAAACGATGCGCGACACCGCCCCCGACAACGTAGGTGCCGAGCCCGAGCGCTGAAACGCAGAGCCCGTCTTCAGGTTTGACATAGGCGACCGGATAATAGTTGTAGGATTGCGCTATGCCTGAAATATGGGGGAAGTAATAATCGCCGTGCCTGCTGCCGACCAGCTCCTGGATCAGCACGGCCATACGCTCCTCTTCCAGATTGTAATGCGCCGCTTCAAAATAACTGCGCGATTCCGCCGAGAAGAGACTGGCATAGATAAGTTTAATGGCATCGCAGACCTGATTGAGCCTGACTTCAAGGTCAGGATGGCTGTTGGGGATGATATAGGTGTCGTAAATGCCTGAAAACGGAACCATCAGCATGTCTTCAAAAAGGCCTGAAGATCGGACCGCAAGCGGCTTGTTTGTTTTTGCAAGGAAGGCTCTGAGCCTCGCGACCAAGGTGGGCGAAAGCGGTGTAGAGAGGAAGGTCTGCCGGAGCTGGTTTGAATAGGGCCTGTAGAAGGCTTCAGACCAGAGATTATGCGACTCAAGAAAATATTCGAACTCATCGATACCGACAAACAGGGTTCGCGGGATTTTTATATCGATTTCCGGGATATAGCGGGAAAAATTCAGGTTTTCAAGGAGGGAATGAATGAACATGAGTCCCCTGCCCTTCCCGCCGACTGAGCCGTCTACCAGCCTGCTGATGTAATTTTCTTCATGCAGCATGCTTTCATCGAAATTCGGCACAATCCCCTTGGATTTTTCCTTTCTGACGCTGTCAAGAATTTTGAGAATAAAATCTCGCATGGCGTGGATGTCTGGGAAATCTCCGATTTGGTACGGCTTCAGAACTTTGGACATCTGGATTTCGCCGCGGGCCATCAGCCAGGCAGAAAAATGATTATGCTCAGCATGATAGACGAGGCTTTCCGCTGGCAGTTCGTGCATTTTGGCGATAAATTCCCGCATATTGCGGGCTCTGCCGATTTCCTTGCCATCCGGCATGCAGAAGCGGAAGTCACCAAAGCCAAGATTCATTTGCAAAAAGCTTGCCAGCTCGAGTTCCAGAGATTCTGAATTCTTATCGACAAAGGAAGCGCCGATCTCATAGGCTTTGCTGCGGATATGCGGTTCGCTCGATTGAATCAAGATTGGCAGATCATGGATTTTACCTTTGGCCATCTTTATAAAATCGAATCCCGCTTCTTCATCGCACTTCCCCTTGTGCGGGAACCGCAGATCGGTAATGACTGTCAGGAGGTTGTTCTGGTAGGTTTCAAAGAGCTTTTCAGCTTCCTCATAGCTTGAAGCGAGCAGAATTTTCGGTCTTGCCCTGATGCTGAGGAGCTTGTAGGTTTCAGTAATTCGCTCCTCTTCAATAAGATTTTGCGTCTGTTTGAGAACGACCTTATAAAGAACCGGCAGATAGCGGCTGTAATAACGGACTGAATCCTCGATGAGCAAAATAACCCGGACCTGTCCAGTCTGCGTATCGGCATGGACATTGCGGACATCTTCGATATATTTGATCATACCGACAAACAGCTTGGAATAGCCATTCCACACAAAGACCCGGTCGATTGAGGCCATCTCCGGTGAGTCGAAATCCAGGTATTCAAGGCTCGAATTGTTCGTCGCCATCAGCAGGATGGGAATATCCGGCCAGATATGCTTCATAGCTTTGGCGATGGCAAGCGGAATATCGAAATCCAGCCCCGCCATGAGGATTACGAGGTCGAACTTGCCGCTTCTGAAGAGGTCGAGCGCAGTTTCTTCCGTATACGCGCAGACAACACGCGGTATGGTGTTGAGGTTAAGCTTGAAATATTCTCCGTAAATCTGCTCGGTCAGGACACCGTCGGATTCGACAACAAAAGAGTCATAGAGGCTGCCGACCAGAAGGACTTCTCTGACCCGGAAACGCATGAGGTCGTGGTAAATATTGCGGTCATGCCGCTGTTTGTTATAGGCTTCAACCAGTTCGTTAAAGTACATGAAAGGATTATACAGCAGGATTTTATTGAAAAAAAGCTGAAATCTCGGTTGACCTGGCGATTTCAGCTGGTTATCATCCTTGTTACTCTGAATAAGAGCATTTTTTTGAAATGTTTGCCCTGCTGAGAGGAGTATCATGAAAAACCTGAAACTGGCGGCCGCAAGACCCGATCTTCTGCGTTCTGTTATTGATGTTAATGGCGTCAAGGTTGGCCAGGAATTTGTGGTTATTGCTGGTCCCTGTTCTGTGGAAACTGAAAAGCAAACCGTTGAGACGGCAATCGCGGTAAAGAAAGCAGGCGCCAAAATGCTTCGGGGCGGCGCCTTCAAACCCAGAACGAGTCCCTACGCGTTCCAGGGACTTGGTTTGAAGGGGCTCAAAATTCTGGACAAAGCCCGGCGAGAAACAGGCTTGCCGATTGTCACTGAAGTTGTCGATACGCGGGATGTTTCCTGGGTTGGCGAGTATGCGGACGTCCTCCAGATTGGCGCGAGAAACATGCAGAATTTTTCACTGCTGCGGGAAGTCGGCAAGTCGGGCAAGCCGATTCTGCTCAAACGGGGCATGTATTCAACCCTTGAAGAATGGCTCAACTGCGCCGAATATATCTTGGCGGAAGGCAATCCGAATGTCATTCTCTGCGAGCGGGGCATCAGAACCTTTGAAACCTATACCCGCAATACGCTTGATCTATCCATGGTTCCCGCTGTGCATGGCGAAAGTCATCTTCCTATCTTTATTGATCCAAGCCACGGAACCGGCATTCTTTCCATGATCGAACCGATGAGCCTGGCCGCCCTGGCAGCGGGAGCTGACGGGCTTGAAATTGAAGTGCATATCGACCCGCCTTCCGCGCTGTCGGACAAAGATCAGCAGCTTACGGTGCCGCAGTTCGAATTGCTCATGAAAAAGCTGGCTCAAGCGAGGGAATTTTTTGGGCAGCTTCATGCAGGTTTTGCAGGCGAATCTGAGCGCCCTGGCGCTGAACAGCGGCTCGAGGCGCAGTCTGATCTCCCGACAGCTTTTGCCGACGCGGTGGATTGAGGAAAACCCAAACCATGCAGAAAGAAAATGCGGGGCTGAATGAGGTACAGAGGAATCCAGGTTCCGAAATCGAGTTCTGTTCACTTGCATCTCTGAAAGACCGGTTGCCCAGACAAACCACCGCGGTCATCGCGGACAGAAGGGTGCATGCCCTCTATGGAAAATTCTTCGAGGAATTCCCGCTTATCCAGGTTCCGGCAGGGGAGCCTGCCAAATCATATTCCGAGCTTCTGAACCTTTATAAGGCACTCGCGGAGATGGAAGCAGACCGTTCATGGACCTTACTGGCGCTCGGCGGCGGTTCAACCAGCGACTTGGCGGGCTTTGCCGCGCATACCTGGATGCGGGGTGTCCGCCTGCTGGTTGCGCCGACGACCCTCCTCGCCATGACTGACGCGAGCCTGGGCGGCAAAAACGGCATCGACCTGGAAGGCTATAAGAACCTTGTCGGCTCATTTCATTTTCCAGAAATAATTTACTGCGACATCGACACGCTCTATTCTCTCGACGCAGGGCAGTTTTCTTCAGGCATGGCGGAAGTGATCAAACACGCGGTTTTACAGGGCGAAAGCACCTTTGCCTTTCTCGAGTCTCTTGCTGAAAAAGGCCGTGAGTCTTCGCCTGCGAATTTTCCCGCGGGTATCGACAGGGCGGACATGCTCAGGATGGTGCGTGAGTCTCAGGCAGTCAAACTGAATATTGTTGCCCGGGATCCGAAGGAACAGAATGAACGCAGACTTCTGAATCTCGGCCACACCTTTGGGCATGCCATAGAAAAAGTGACGGGCGCCCTGCACGGTCATTCAGTCGCTGTCGGAATGGTGATTGCCTGCGATTATGCTGTTAAAAACGCTCTGATGGACGCCAATACCGCGGATCGAATCAAGCAACTGTTGGCAGCCTTTGACCTGCCGACCAATCTTGAAGCGCTTGGCTATCGGGGCGGGAGAAAGGCTCTGTCAGACGCCATTCGCCTTGACAAAAAACGCGGCGGTCCGCGCATGAATTTTGTTGTCCCGAGGAAAATCGGGCTTGTTGAGATTCATTCGGTCGATATCGAGATTCTGACAAATTTTATCGAAAAAGAGGTATCATGAACCGGTTTGGAAGAATTTTTGGCGTTGAGCTTTTTGGCGAATCGCATGGCAAACAGGTCGGTGTTGTCATCGATGGCTGTCCGCCGGGAATCCCTTTGGCAGAAAA
>JAJTBL010000083.1 GCA_021286925.1 Spirochaetia bacterium
ATCGGGCTGTCCAGACCTTCCAAAATCTGGGCATCGAGCCATGGAAACATGATTTATATAAGGAAGATTTTAATCCTGTCATGACACGGGACGAGCTTGGAAAATTGCCTTCTACCGATACAAAGGTGCTTCTTTACACCCAGGAACTGATTGATTCGGATTTTCTGGTCTTCATTCATCCCGACTGGTGGGGTCAGCCTCCCGCAATTCTGAAAGGATATATCGACCGGGTAATCCGCCCGCCTCACGCGTACGAGTATGACGAAAACGCGGAGGGGAGTCCTGCAACGGGAAAGCTTGGCGGGAAAACCGGTATTGTTTTTACAACCGCGAACACCGATGCCGAGCGTGAGACTGCATATTTCGGCGACCCGCTTGAGAAAATCTGGACCCGCTGTGTCTTCGGTTTCTGCGGTATCGAGAACAGCCGGCATGTCATGTTCAGCGTTGTCTCTACGAGCTCGCAGGCTCAGCGGGAAGCCTGGCTTGAGCAGGTTCAGGATGTCATAGAAACAGCGGTTGCCGAAAAGCGATGTCTTGCCACAGACAGCCGCTCCGCGGTATCCTGAATTTCATGAAGATAGTCATTGCGAATGATCACGGCGCGGTAGAGCTGAAAAAGCGGATTGCAGAATGGCTCGCCAGGGAAGGACACAGCGTGACCAACCTCGGTGTGGATGTTGAAGAACGGGTGGATTATCCGGACCAGGCTGAAAAAGCCGTTCAGGAATTTCAGAAAGGCGGTTACGACCTGGGTATCGTTCTCTGCGGAACCGGCATTGGAATTTCCATCGCGGCGAACAAGCACAAGGGTATCCGCTGTGCCTTGATTCACGATTCCTTCACAGCCCTCATGGCCAAACAGCACAATAACGCCAATTTTTTAGCGCTCGGCGGAAGAGTCAGCTACCAGGAGCCGCCGGAAACCCTTCTCAAGGTTTTCCTCGATGCCGAATTTGAAGGCGGACGCCACAGCCAGCGGGTCGCCAAACTGGACGCCCTGCTGTAAAACGCCGTTTTATCAGGTTTCATGAAGAGAGAATGAGCCAAAGGCAGCGGAGGGTCTTGCGGATTTGCCCAATGTCGTCATGACACCGCATACGGCAAGTGCTACGTTCGATTCAAGAAACGGCATGGCAGTTACGGCGGCAACGACCCTGATCGCCATGATCGAAGGCCGGCGCCCGCCCGACTGCATCAATCCCCAGATTTACAGCTCGTAAATTTCGCCCTTTTTGACGATTTGAGCTGACCTGACGCCGGCTGCGAGAACCTTTTCCTGTATGGCTTCGAGCGCTTTGGACTCGCCATGCACCAGGAAGATTTTTCTCAGCCGAGCCTTGTCGGTGTGTTCCAGCCAGGCCAGCGTCTCTGCATAATCCGCGTGCGCCGAAAACGCGTCGATTTCTTCTATCGCCGCGTTAACCCGGTAGAAATCGCCGTGGATTCGAACTTCAGAAGCTCCATCCTTTAATTTTCTGCCCAGTGTTCCTTCCGCCATGTAGCCGACAATCAGCACCGTGTTGTTTTTATTTTCTATCGTGTGCATCAGATGGTGCTGAATTCTGCCGAATTCGCACATGCCGTCAGCGGAAATGATGATCATCGGCTCCTTTGAAGCATTCAGCAGTTTGGAGTCTTCGACCGTGCGGGAAAAATGAAGACCCGCAAAGCCGAAGGGATTGTCGGAATGTTTGGTAAAGGCATCGTTGGTTTCCTTGTCATAGCATTCCGGATGAATCTTGAAGATCGCAGTGGCATCGACCGCCATGGGTGAGTCCACCCAGATAGGCAAATCAGGAATTCTGCCATCATCAAGCAAAAGGTGAAGGTTGAAAATAAGCTCTTGGGTCCGCTCAACGGCAAAAGCGGGGATGACGATCTTGCCGCCCCGGGCAGCTGTCTTGCTGACAATGTTCGCGAGGTGCTCCATCGCGTCTTTCGTCTCCTCATGGAGCCGGTCGCCATAGGTGCTTTCCAGCACCAGGTAATCGATATCGGTCAGAAACTCCGGATCCCTGATAATCGGCTTGCCGTTCCGGCCCAGATCCCCTGAAAAACCGATAACCGTCACCCGGCCGTTTTTTTCCTTTACTGTCATCCTGACCAGCGCCGAGCCGAGAATATGCCCCGCGTCGAAAAACTCGATGCTGACCCCATCAGCGACGGTCAGTTTCTGGTGATAATTGATGGTAATGAAACGCTCGAGCGTCCTGACGACATCCATGTCATCATACAGAGGCTTGAAGCTGAATTTTTCATTCTTTTTCTCGGCCTGACGGGACAGATAGTCCGCATCCCGCGCCTGGATATGCGCCGAGTCCATCATGACCAAGTTGGCCAAATCCCGCGTCGCCGATGTCGAAAAAATGTTGCCGGTAAACCCATGTTGGGGAAGCATGGGCAAAAGCCCGCAATGATCGTAGTGGGCATGGGTCAGAACTACGGCATCGAGAGAATCTGCCGGCAAACCCGAAAGAAAATCTCTGTTTTTCGCGTCAGCGGCATCGCGTTTACCCTGAAAGGCTCCGCAATCCACAAGAACCCGAACCCCATCCACCTCAACCAGGTGTTTTGAACCAGTTACCTCGCCGGCAGCGCCAAGCGAACGAATCGATATGCTCATACCTGAAAGATACCTTTATTGACGCTTGGAAGCAACCGCAGGCGCTTGAAGAAATCACGCAGGGCAGTATAGTATCAATCGTGAAACATGGCTGATACCACCTTTCTTGTCAAAGTCGAAAAACTCGCCGCCGGAGGCGAGGGCATCGCATTCGCCGACGGGAAAGCCATTTTCATCCCCTTTTCAATTCCCGGTGAGACAATTCGAATTCGACCTATAAAAGAAACCAGAGATTATATCCGCGCCGAAATCGCCGAAATTCTCACGCCGTCCCCGGACCGCACAGCGCCGGAATGCCCGCTCTACGGCATCTGCGGCGGGTGCAGTCTTCAGCATATCGAATACACAGCCCAACTCAGGCTCAAAGCGGAAGCTGCGAGGGAATCTTTTGTCCGTATCGGAAAATTCGACCCAGGCCCTCTGCCTGCGCATTCAGATAAGCCATACCACTACCGCAATCGGGCGCAATTCCATCTGACCAGCGATGGCGGCATAGGCTTTATGAAGGCCGATTCAGATGAGGCGGTTCGTGCCGATTCAGGCTGTCCCATTTTGAAGCCCGCGCTCGACGCCTGGCTGAAAAGCGAAAACCGGAAGGCCAAGCCTGGCAAAGCCATGAAGCTGTATATTGACCAGCAGACCAGATTTATGGCTTTTGCTGATGATACAAAGATTTATATAGAAGGAAAGGATAGAACCGCGAACGTTGTGCTCGCGGGGAGAAACTACCGGTTCCCGGTCAAGCATTTTTTCCAGAGCAACCTCGCCATGGCTGAACGGCTGATACAAGACATCGAATCGCGCCTGCCTGAGCCGGGCAAGCGTGCCGCGGACCTGTACGCCGGCGCCGGGCTTTTTTCAAAACTCCTCGCCGAGCGCTTTTCCAGCCTTTCCTGTATCGAAAACGACACGGTCTCGCTGGAGGCCGCGCGAGAAAACTGCCCTGGTCCAGGCACGCGGTTTTTCCCCATGGATGTTGAAACCTGGGTCAGCCGGGAGCTTTCACGGACGGGAAAATCGGCACTATCGGCAGATGCTTCGGGATCAGCAGGCCCTGCTGCCCAAGCTCCGGCCAGCGCCTTCGACTGCGTCATCGCCGACCCGCCGCGTCAGGGCTTGCCGCCTATTCTGAAAACCTGGCTGACTTCAACAGCCATCAAAAAGTTTTTCTATGTTTCCTGCGACCATGTAACCCTTGCCCGCGACATCGGCGAACTGATCAAGAAGGGCTGGGAGCTTGAGTTGCTGGAATTGTATGATTTCTATCCGCAGACAGGACATCTGGAATCGCTTGCTGTTCTGCGGCCTGCCGGGCACCGCGCAGGTATTGGAGCATAACCAGGCTGTCATGGTTTCATGATCAGCCTGATTCATTCCTGGTATGAGGAGGAGGCATCATGAAACGGAACGGCCCATTTAAGGGAAGAACGATCGCGGTCGTCAACGATCTCTCGATCGATGAACAGCGGTATCTGTATCAGAAAACCCGCGAACTGAAGCACCTGGTATCCACAGGCGGCGACTATCGGCACTTCAAACTCAATGATCCGGACTACCAAGTGTATCTCATTTTCATGGAAGACTCGACACGGACCCGTGAATCATTCAGGAATGCCTCGAAATTTCTCGGTGCGCGAACCAACATCTTCGATGCAGCCTCCAGTTCCTTCAATAAAAACGAATCCATCACCGATGCCATAAAAATGCTCTACGGCTATTCGAGCGATTCGTGCTTTATCATGCGGACAAAGCTCGAAGGCACCTGCCGCTGGCTGGAAGAAGCGCTTGGCCGCTATGCCGAAATTTCAGGCGGTCCCCTGCCCGCTTTCATCAACGCCGGCGACGGCAAGCATGAGCATCCCACCCAGGAATTCCTCGACGAGTTTACCTTCCTGGAAAAATTGAACTGGAACGACGACCACATCCATATCGCGCTGGCAGGGGACCTCTACCATGGGCGCACCGTCCACTCCAAGGCTGACGGACTCAAAGTGTTCCGCAATGTCGAAGTGGATCTGATCGCTCCCGAGCTCTTGTCCATGCCCAGCTACTATGTTGAAAAAATGAGGGCCAACGGCTTCCAGGTGAGGATCTTCGAATCGATCGACGAATACCTGGCGAATGGCAAGGTCGCCTCCATCTGGTATTTTACCCGCCTCCAGCTCGAACGAATGGGCGAAGCCATTCTCGAACGCACGCCATTCCTGCGCAACAGCGTCACTTTCAGAAAAGACATGCTCGGGCTTCTGCCGGAAAACACAAAATTCTACCATCCCCTGCCCCGCAACCGCGCGGCTCCCACCATCCCAACCTTCCTCGATGATCTGCCGCTGAACGGATGGGACGGCCAATCAGCCAACGGCTATTGGACACGGATTGTCGAACTCGGCATGGTGTCGGGCTTGCTGGGAGAGGACTTCAACGGCGCCTTTGCGATGGAACCCGCTATATCGGAGGATTTTGTTACCGAAATAAAACCTGAAGAGCACCGGAAACCCGAATACAAGGTCGGAATCAAGCCCGTTGAAGAAGGCATTGTCATCGACCACATTGCCAAAGGCAGACCTGTCGAGGAAATCTGGAACAATATCGAAGCGGTCCGCAAGATTCTGAAACTGAATGTGCGCTCAAGCCACGGCGTGTACCACTCCAACCTGGGACCGGACACCTTCAAGGGCATCATATCACTGCCGGACATCACGAGTTTCGGCGCCAAGGATCTGAAAAAGCTCGCGGCCATAGCTCCCGGCTGTACGATGAACCTGATTCGCAGCTCCAAAGTGGCAAAGAAATACCGTTTGGAAATGCCGCCTCGGATTTATGGCTTTGAGGAAATTTCCTGCAAGAACGAAAACTGCATTTCAAACCCAAAGCACAACGAAGGGGTCACGACCGAATTCAGAAGAAAATCGGGCGGTACCTTTGTCTGCCGATATTGTGAACGGGAACATAATTTCCGGGAAATCTGGGATATTTGAGCCTGGCTTGGTTCAAGTTCGGGGCGCTTCGTGCTGAAGCGCCTTTTTTTCATACAATTCAAACCCTGCGGCCTTCACTTTGTTTTTTGCGGCTTTTACAGCGCCCCGCGCTTTTTACAGTCCCCCGCGCTTTGCCGCGAACTCATACATGCAGATTGCGGCCGCGACGGAAACATTGAGCGAATCCACATGCCCCCGCATGGGAATGGCGATTGTCTCGTCAGCCTTATCGAGAAGCAGCCGCGAAACTCCATCTCCTTCATTCCCCAGGATAAAGCAGGTTTTGCCGGGAAAGTCGATTGAACCGAGCGGAGCGCCTTTCATGTCGGACGCATAGACCCAGAATCCGGCTTTCTGCAGTTTTTCAACCGCATCCGCGAGATTCTGAACCGATGCAACCGGGACCCAGGCTGTCGCGCCAGCGCTTGACCGCACCGCCGCTTCGGTCAGCGGAGAAGCCCGCCGCTTTGGAATTATCACAAGGTTGATGCCGAACGCATCGGCCGAGCGAATAATTGCTCCCAGATTCTGGGGATCTTCGATATGATCGAGGATGAGAACGCAGGCACATGCAGGCATCTCATGCAGAAAATCCTCAAGACTGACCGATTTTTCCGCGCTTTCATCCTCTACAAGCAGCGCAATCCCCTTATTTTCAGGATCGATAGCATCCAATTTTTTCTGATCCAGCTTTTCCACGGGAATATGCAGTTTTTCCGCAGTTTCCAAAATGTCACGGGCCCGAGGACCGAGTTTTGCCGCCCCGGAACCTGTCGCAACAAGCAGCCGCACCTGCGAAGCTTGCGCGCGCAGAACTTCCTGAATTCCATGAAAGCTGGTCAAATATTTCATATCAGCCAAAGTAGCAGAAGAAGGCCATGCGGAACAAGCTCCCGCCATCAGGGCATGATGGTAAATTCCTGGACCAGCTGGATTGCGCTTTCCACACTCTTGACCCCGGAGACATCGTGGGTTGCCGCGATTGCGCTGTCCACGGACGATTGGGTGTTCGCAACTCCATGCAGCACCACCGTTCCCTTTTCCACCGCCGCTTCAAGGAAATGAATCGGAATCTTGCGGGTATAGAGAATTTCCGTGACAATCGCTTGCGCCAGCACCATATTCTCCAGCTTCTCCCTGCCAGCTTTTTCGCGTTCCTGATCGATAAGGGCGCGCCGCAGATTGTCAATCGCAACAGCCGCGTGAGCCGCGTCCAGCACGCCGGTATTGATGGTCAAATCGAATTCACGCGGATCCATCCAGTTGGTTCCGAAAAAATACTTGTGGAATCCGCCCCGGTCATGGTCGCTCTGTTCAATAATCTGCAAAGCCCGCTTATTGTCGCAGAAAAAGCTCTTTTTAACGATTTCGACCCGTGAAGCGATCGGCGCTGTCAGCTTGATGCTCAAAACATGAGGAATGCCTTTCAGAATGGAATAAGCGCCTCGTCCCAGGAGGATGCAGTCGTTCCTGCTCGCGGCTTCCAGGATGACCGTCTTCAGAAAATGCAGATAGTCATCGCGCTGCTGCGAAAGGGAAGCCCAGAAGCCAGGATTCTTTTCATCATATTTCTGCCGCTTCTCAGGCGAAATTCCGAACTCATCCAGTCTTTTTTCTATATCGCTTTTTTGAATCAGCGTATAGCCCGAAATTCTCGCAAGCTCCTCCGCTGTTTCTTCACCGAGGGAAGCAAGCTCACGAGCGATAGTTATGATTGCCATGATTGTACCCTCCTTACCCTTACTGTAAGTCGAATTGATACAGTTGTCAAATAAGAAACCATTGCGCGGAGCGGTCAGGTAGAACAGAATCATATTCACTGC
>JAJTBL010000084.1 GCA_021286925.1 Spirochaetia bacterium
ACGAAGTTCTCGAACAAAAAGGCTTGTGGCCTTTTTTTCGCGATTTGCCTGCAGATCGAAGGCTGACGCTTGCCGTTGGAATTCGGCCTGATTTAATCGAACCCTTCTTGCATGCTCTCGCCGCGTGCCATATCGAATATGAACTCATGGCGATTCTGCCCATGGCGCAGTCTCAAACCCCAGTTCAGGAATTTTCGGACAGCATTCTTGCCTGTTGCCAATCCTACAGCCTCGATTTATGATGAGCACCGGTGCCTTTCGATCTAATGATCTGAAAGACGCTCGACGCGGCAAGCCGCGTATGCGGCTCAGCATTCGATATGCAAATGCCGCGGTATCAGCCCAGGAGTGCGACCCATGATCTATTGGAACCGGGATTTGGCGGCACGGTTGAAATGTCCGGAAAAAGAAAAACAGCAACTGCCAATATTTATTAAAAAGCTGATGGTCTATGTCGAAAAAATCCATGAAATCGGGGTGCCGGCTACCATTCCCAATGTGGAACGCCCCCTTTTCCCCTATTTTTACCAGGGGCTTTCGCTAATCATGGACAATCTGAGCACCGAAGCTATTGAAGAAATCATGGCAGTCTATCTCAGCGTATCCCAGGAAAGCGGCTTCCAGTTTCTGAAGCAATGCATTGAAACGGAAGTTGTTCTTTCTTTAGCTTCCGGAGACACGCCTGAATTTACATTCAGAAAAATCGTTCCCTACGCAGGCATCGACCAGGCGGACTGGCTGATTCAAAGCGCAGCCAACATGGGGACAGCCTGAATGCTGATGCAACGATTAGCCCGCCTGCAATCGCTTTTCGATCTGATTCAAAAATCGGAAAGCGGCAATCCGAGCGAAGCAGGCGAGCCGTTTTACAAGACTGTTTTAGAAGCGCGGACCGGCGAAGCGGATCAGCTCATGGTGATAGCCAAGGATTTTGCCGAGTACATAGCAATACTTCGTGAAAAAGGCAAGGAAGCATTTGAAAAAGCTGTCTCGGATGAAAAACGAAGGAAGCTGAAATTCTGCCTGCGGATACTGCTTGAATCCCAGCCTAGCGTCAATCTTCAGCAATCCTTTCTCTCCGGCGGTATGCTGACCGCACGCAGTTCCCGGGAAGCGCTCGAAACCGCCATGTTGTATCAAGGCACAGCCTCTGCGCTGAAAAACAGCCATCCTGCCGTTATCCTGAAAGTCATGTCAGCCTTTCTGGGGATGGAAGCTGCAGTGCAGGCTGATGCATGGATCGCTGATCACTACAAGCACCACAGCTCGCTCGCGGAAGAATTGATTCTGCCGGGTGACATGCCCGATGTTATCCTCACCAACCTTGAAAACACAGCCCGGCTTGAGCGTACAATCCGCCTGGCCGGCCCCCAGCTTGCGGGTACCGCGTTGTCCGGCTGTCCCCGTGATATCATCTCAGAGCTTGAAAGCAAGATTTTCAGCACTAGCGGCGCCATACTCCTCAATCACGATATTGAAGTCGCCCGGGCCGAATATTCTTCAGACGAAATCGCAGACGCACAGAACGCTTTCATGGAACTTCTGGAAACCATGAAAATCTCGGATATGGAAACAGCGACCGGTCTGATCGAACCCGAAAAACAGAAGATGCCCCAGGATCCTTTGCTTGTCGCCGATCTATCAAATCTGATCATGGAAACCGAAGAAAAGCTGTTGAAAGACATACTCATCAGGCTCAGTCCGCAGGTTATAGCGGTCATTGTCCAGGGCATTGAGCCGATGGCCCACGACAGGATTTTCTCGACCCTGCCGACAGCAAAAGCCAGGCGTGTGCTTGACGCGCTGGAAGCATCTACCGGCATCGATACGCTGACACTCACCAGAAACGCCCAGATTTTCGCACAGCAAATTCTGTCGGAAATTTCGCAGCAGCATAAAATGACCGCAAAACAATTGCCGATTACCGGGAGACTGCGGCAATTGCTCAGCGCAATACTCAGCAGAGAATGAATGGCAACCCCGTTTTTTGGTGTCTGATGTTTGGTGACGGTGATAGACCGTAAAAATTTCATCAATTTTCAAAGAAATGACACGAAACGTCTTGACAAAAAAGAAATTATTTTATAATTTCTTATTCAATCAGTGGGACTAATTGCCGGTGGCGAAACGGCATTGTTTCATTTTTGCAGTTTTTCTGCATGAGCCTTCCGTGGTCAGCCTCCTTCCACGGAAGGCTCTTTTATTATATAGTACACACATGGATATTCGCGAATTCGACCAATGGTGCAGATCCTTTTTGAAAATCGATGACCTTGCCGGCATCGATGATTCTCTCAATGGCATACAAATCGGGCGCTCCCCGGCGCCGATCAGCAAAGTCGCTTTTGCGGTCGATGCCTGCCAGGAGAGTATTCAGCGCGCTGCCCAGGCAGGCGCCGATGTGCTGTTTGTTCATCATGGGCTTTTTTGGGGCAAGCCGGAGCGAATCGCAGGTTCCCTGCTCAGACGGCTGAAAACCGCGATTGACGCTGATCTTGCTCTCTATGCCTGCCATCTTCCGCTCGATCTGCACCCTGAAGTCGGCAACAACGCGGTTTTATCCTCCATGCTCAATCTTCAAAACCGAATTCCTTTCGGCATTTACCACGGTATCCCTATCGGCTTTTCCGGCTCCCTGCCTTCACCCCTGTCTTTGGAAGAAATCCGGAAAAAGCTTTTGCCTGATAATTCATCGCCGCGGCTTGTCATCCCCGGCAGCCGCACATTGATTGAAACAGTTGCGGTCATATCAGGCGGGGCGCCTTTTGAATCATTCGAGGCAATCAGCAAAAATATCGACCTCTACGTCACCGGCGAGCCTTCGCATTCTATTTATCATCAGGTGGTCGAAAACGGCCTCGCCTTTATGGCGCTCGGGCATTACGCCAGCGAAGTCTGGGGTGTCAAAGCTGTGGCTGATAAACTGAAGCGTGAAACATCGATCGAAACCATCTTTATCGATCTGCCGACAGGACTTTGATGCCATGCAAGACACAACCGCCGCTCTGCAAAGGCGAAGCCTGCCTTTTCTTGTTTCTTGCATCATCATACTGGCCGATCAGATTTCGAAAGCACTCATCGTTGCGAAGATTCCTGAAAACACTATCGGCAGCAGATTGCTGGGGGATTTTCTCTGGATCGTGCACGCGAAAAATCTCGGGATCGCCTTTTCGCTTGGCGATTCCTTTTCCCAGCTGATCCGGATTGCGCTTTTTATCGTGCTCCCGCTGGGCTTTATTGGTTTTGGCATTGTCTATTGCCTTAAAACCGAAAAGCTTTCAACATTTCAGCGTTATGCGATTGCGGTCATAATCGGCGGCGGTCTGGGGAATCTTATAGATAGAATTTTCCGTCCTGACGGTGTCGTCGATTTTATCTCGGTAAAATTCTATGGTCTTCTGGGAATGGATCGCTTCCCGACATTCAATGTCGCCGATTCATGCATCACGATTGGCGCTGTCCTGCTGTTTGCCAGCGGCATCCTGTGGAGTTCCGATGAGGAGACAGAGCGATGAAGGTAGAAAAAAAAACCGCGCTTGCGCTTTTTGTTCTTGGGGCTACGGCCTTCAATATCGCAGTCACCGCTGGAATTTTCCTTGCTTTGCTTGCCTTGTATTCCCTGACCCTTGCAAAGATTCTGGCCGCTGAATTCCTCATGTGGGCTGTCATCGGCTCCTTTGTCATCAGCCTCATTCTTTCGGTTTTCATTTATAAGAGAGTTCTGAACTGGGCTCGGGAAAAATACGATCTTGACAATCGGTTTGGATTAAAATAGCCGAAATCACGCTTTACCAGCGAGGCAGTTTTCCTCCTCATTTTCACTTTACAGCTCACTGTTTCAATGCGATAATCTGTTCGTTTGTTTCTTTTGAAATGACAGCGTCGAAAAATCAACGACATTTTCAGGAGTTTTGTATGAACGATATGAGCAGGCGATTCATGAAGGTAGGAGTGACACTGCCGCGAATTCTCGTACCTGCGGAATCAATCGACCGCCGAAGCTGGGCTGTGGTGGCCTGTGACCAGTTTTCCTCAGAGCGGGAATATTGGGAAAAAGTTGCCAGAACCGTTGGCGACAAGCCCTCAACCCTCAATCTCATCTTCCCGGAATGCTATCTGGAGGACAACGATAAAAACGAGCGGATCGCAGCAATCCGAGCTTCCATGAAAAACTACCTCGAGAAGGGCTATTTTACAGAATTGCCTGAAGGTTTCATGCTGGTAGAGCGGCACACGCCATATGAAAAAAAACCGCGGGTCGGCTTGATGATTGCGGTCGACCTCGAACAATACCGCTACGGCAAGGACTCAAAGAGCCTGATCCGGCCCACGGAGGGAACCATTGTGGAACGCCTCCCGCCCCGCATGGAAATCCGCCGGGGTGCGGCCCTGGAATTGCCGCATATAATGCTGCTGGTGGATGATCCCGAAAAATCCGTTATCGAACCGCTGTATGCCAGCAGACAATATCTGCCCAAGGTGTATGATTTCGATTTGATGGAAAATTCGGGACATCTTCGCGGCTGGCATGTCAGCGATCCCCGGAATCTTGAAAAAATCCTGTCCGCGCTGGAAAAACTGGCCGACCCCTCTGCCTATAAAGCCAAATATCGGCAGGATGAAGTTCTCCTCTTCGCTGTCGGGGATGGAAATCATTCCCTCGCCACCGCCAAAGCCATTTGGGAAGAGACCAAGAAAAACCTGCAGGAAGGGCTGGCAGAACATCCTGAAAATGCGCAATTGCTTGAAAATCATCCTGCCCGTTTCGCTCTGGTCGAGCTGGTCAATATCTACGACGAAGGCCTGCCTTTCCATCCGATTCACCGGGTTCTGTTCAAGGTCAATGAGGCCGAACTGCTCGGCGCGATGGAAAAGGCCGGGGCGGTTGTCAAAAGAACCTCAGGCCATGAGCAGGCATTCAAGCTCGCGGACGCGCCGCAAGAAGGCAAGACGCAGACAATCGCCTTTGTTTCAGCCACGGACTCAGGTGTTCTGGTTTTTGAACAGCCGAAGTCGAAGCTCGCCGCAGGTACCATCCAGGAAATTCTGGACGCCTATCTGAAGGCGCATCCGGAAACTGGCATCGACTACATCCACGGGGAAGGCAGTCTGGTTACCCTTGCACAAAAGCAGGGCAATTTCGGTCTCTATCTGCCGCCGGTGGATAAAAAATCATTCTTTGGAACGGTTATTGCGGACGGTGTCATGCCGAGAAAAACCTTCTCAATGGGCGAAGCGCCGGAAAAGCGTTTCTATATGGAAGCGAGAAAAATTCAGCCATAACCAAGCTCGGCGCGAGATTGCCGGGATTGCTTGACAGATTGGCCCGGCGTGATAGGATGAAACCAATATCACTGCAATATTTGAATAATTGATATATCAGGAGGAATGAATGACTATTCTTTTGGCTGACGCTTTTGCGCCGGATCTCCCCGGGCGGCTTGCCCCATTCGGGAATGTGGTAACCGATCTTAAACAGCTTCCCGAAGCGGAAGTTTTGATTGTTCGTTCGAAGACAAAAGTGGATAAGGCTATGATCGACGCGGCTCCGAAGCTGAAATACATAATCCGCGGCGGCGTCGGCGTTGACACCATTGATGTAGAGTACGCGAAGACAAAAAATATTCTGGTCGACAATACACCGGAAGCATCCAGCCTCGCGGTGGCTGAACTCGCGTTTGCCCTGATGCTGGCTATGCCCAATCATCTTGTTCAGGCAGACAATTCTACAAAAGAAGGAAAGTGGCTGAAGAAAGAGCTCGAAAGAACCGAACTGAACGGCAAGGTGCTGGGGCTGGTTGGAATCGGGCGGATTGCCCGGGAAGTCGCTTCCCGCGCCAAGGCCTTTGGCATGCGCGTTGTGGCCTACGATAAATATGTTCCAAGCTCTGAATCCGCCGAGATGATGAGCCTCGATGAAGTCTATGCCCAGGCTGATTATATCAGCCTTCATACCCCGCTGACCGAAGAAACCCGCGGAATGATCAACAGCGCTTCGATCGCCAAAATGAAGCAGGGCGTCAGAATTATCAATACCTGCCGCGGCCAGGTTGTGGTGGAAGAAGATTTGGTCGCGGCGCTTGTGTCCGGCAAGGTCGCTGGGTACGCTGCCGATGTCTTCTACAAGGAGCCGCCCGCGGACTCACCGCTGCTCAAGGCCCCCAATGTTCTTTTAACTCCCCACATTGGCGCCTCCACAGAAGAAAACCTGCTACGCCTCGGTGACAGCATTGTTGCCCGGCTGGAAAAGTACACAGCATCCAAATGATCAGGAAGGAGAAGACAATATGAATAGAGTAATCAATTTTAACGCCGGTCCTGCCGCGATCCCCCTCGATGTTCTCAAGCAGGCCCAGGAAGAAATGCTGGACTGGAACGGCACTGGCATGTCGGTCATGGAAGTTTCACATCGCTCAAAAGAATACGAAGCGATGCACAACGAAGCCCAGGACTTGTTCCGCAAGCTCGCGGGCATGGGACCTGAGTGGAAAATCCTCTTTCTCACCGGCGGCGCTTCGACGCAGTTTTTCATGATTCCGATGAATTTCCTGCACAGCGGAAGAAAAGCGACCTACCTGGTAACCGGTAACTGGAGCAAAGGCGCGCTCAAGGAAGCCAAGCGATTTGGCACCTGCGATGCCTATACCACCGAAAATCCTGATGGCACGTTTACCCGCATTCTGAAACCATCAGAATTCAGCATCGACCCAAATTCGACCTATGTCCACATGACCAGCAACAACACACTGTTTGGTTCCCAGTGGCACTATTGGCCGGAAACCGGCTCGGTTCCCCTGGTCTGCGACATGTCCAGCGATATTTTCTCCCGCCCCTTCCCAGCTGACAAGTTCTCCCTCATCTACGCAGGAGCGCAGAAAAACCTTGGCCCGTCAGGTGTCACCGTCGTCGCCGTCAAGGATAGCTTCCTCCAGCTCGCGGAAGAGCAGGCAAAACTGCCCACCATGCTCTCCTACAGAACGCATGCCGATAACAATTCGCTGTACAACACACCGCCCTGCTTCTCCATCTACATCCTCAGCCTGACGCTGAAATGGCTGGATAAGAACGGCGGTCTTGAAGCCATGCAGAAAATCAATGAGGAAAAAGGCAGAATCATCTACAGCGCAATCGACGCGTCCAACGGTTTCTACCGCGGGCCGGTCGAAAAAGACTCACGCTCGTTGATGAATGTCGTGTTCCGCCTCGACACAGTCGAAAAGGAAGAGTTGTTCGTCAAGGAAGCCAAGGCACGCGGCATCGTCGGCGTCAAGGGCCACCGCTCGACAGGCGGCATCCGCTTCTCCATGTACAATGCAAACCTCGTCGACAATGTCGCCAAGGCTGCCCAATTTATGGAAGATTTCCGCAAGAAATACAGCTGAGCCTGACAGCGGTAAGTACCAGGGCTATCCGCGCGCAGGGATA
>JAJTBL010000085.1 GCA_021286925.1 Spirochaetia bacterium
AACCCCTGTTGGCGGGATGAAAACCCGCTGTCCTGACCGCTAGACGATGGGGACATTGATTGTGGCCAGCAGATAATAAACCGCCGCACTTTTGCCTTTCGGCGTCCAGCGCAATGCGAAATTACCAAAAACAGGCACTTTTGTCAAGCGAAAATTCAAAAAATAGCGAAACTTGCTATGCCCAAGGAGACAGCTTTAAAAATCAGTTTGAGAGATTCGTTCCTTGATCTGATTTAAAAGATGCCGGGCAAGCGTATTTTCAGGTTCTATTCTGAGTGCTATTTCGCAATCGGCAAGCGCCTGCGCCGTATCACCCAGTTTCCAATAGGAGAGCGCTCTCCGATAGCGTGAAAAAAAGTGATATGGATGGATTTTGAGAGCGCTGGAAAAGTCGTCTATTGCGCTTGAATAGTCTTCCAGAATGCTTTTTACGACACCACGGTAATACAGCGCCTTATAGCACTCTGGGTCGAGAATGAGGCAGGCGCTGAAATCCCTGAGCGCTTCCTTATAGCGGGATTGGGCAAAATATGCCATTCCGCGATGTTTGTAGACTACCGCGAGAATTTCTTTCTCTGGCTTTTTCAGGATAATCTCAGAATAAATCTGCTCGGCTTTGTCAAAATCGGCATTATTGTGCGCCTCAAGCGCGGCGAGCAACAGGCCGTCCATGCCAAAGGATTTGAAGCTTTCAAGTTCGAATTTACTTTCCGAGCCATCGCTCGAATGCTGGACAGCTGGTTTCCCCGCAGTCTGCCCTCCCTGATTCTCACGCTTGACGTCTGCCAACTCAGGTTCGGACACTTCCTCGATTTTTTGATAAAAAGCCTGCCGGCGCTTTGCCAGCTCTGCGTTCAAGCGCTTCTGGTATTCAAGAATCTCTTGAAATATGATGTCGGAAAGCGTCAAATTGGCATTGAGGGCGGCCAGTTTCCGCTTCATCGGTTCATCAAAGGGAGTGAATTCCGCTTTATAGACCAGCTCATGTTCAACTTCCGCCCATGCCTCCTGCAGGATTGTCCTGAGCTGGACTTCAATCACATTCCGATCAAGATTTTTGCACAGTGGCATCAATGCTTCGGGAATTTTGACAAGAACATGGATTGATTCATAGCCGAATTCCCGAAACGAACGCTCTGATCCTTTGCGTTCGATTTCTTCTATGCTAAAAGCTTCTTTCATGGCGTTTTCGGCGATTGCAAGATCGCCCAAAAAGGGACAGACAACCCGAACCGCGAGCATGTCATTGACGGGGCTTGCCGTACTCGATTCTGTCCATGCGGTTTTCAAGAGGCGCAGCCGTTTGGCGTAATACGATTCAAATTGCTTGACCCTTGATTTTATGGTTGGCCGAAGACCTGCCTGTTTTAAGAGCTTACTCAGGTTGTCCACAAAAACGGCGAGAGCTTTTTCATAATCCTGAGCACAAGATGCATATTGTTCGGCTAGCTTTGCCTTATCGGGAATGACGAGAACATATTTTTCTCTGGTCATGGCCATAGTATATCATAATTCCGGAATTTTGGCATGACAAAGCTATCCGAGGCAATTTCAATATTGCAGGATTTTGAAAGGCAGCCTATTTAGCCGTTTCAAGCCCGTTGATAAAAAGCTTGAGCGAGCCGCTTTCCGGAACCGATGCTTTCAGGCTTTTTTCTATGGCTTCGTACATGAGCGGGAAGCGAATCGCCATATCAGCGAGATTCGGCAATTCAATATTGACATACAGGATTCCTGAGCGGAGCATGAACGAGCTTACGTAAGCGCTTAAAGGAAACAGCGGCTGAAGATTGTGATTCATAGGGCCAAGCACAAGTTCATCGATAACCCGTCTGGCGCGTTCTTCCGTGCTTCCGATTGGATTCAGAACACGCCGCTCCTGCACCAGGGTTTTACCGTGCTGATCGGGAAAATAGAGAGCGCAGGAATTTGCGGGGAGCGTCAGGCCATAGGCAATGACGCCAGCCGCAAGCAAAATCGGTATGATGATCAGCGCACCATACGTATGATGGGTATTCTGCATTGGTTTACCTTTCGAAGTGCTCAATAAAATCGACTATACCATTGTAAATCGCATCGGCAATTTTCCTCAAGTAGACTGAATCAGCAAGCAAAAGCCCTTCTTCCGGATTCGTAATAAAGCCCATCTCTATAAGAATGGACGGCATTTTGGCATTTCTGACTACAAACCATTCTTCAGCCCGGATGCCTCGTCCCGGACTTGCATCGCCAATCAATGAACCTAATCGATCGTAGACCTTCCGCGCCAGAATAATACTTTCGGTCGTAAATTCCTCTTCAAGCATCGCATTGAGAATCGGTGCGATATCCTTTCCTTTTTCCTGCACTGTCGTCGCATCGACAACGGTGCGGCGATATTCAGGATTGAGGTACCAGACTTCAAAACCTTTGGCATTTTTATTGAACGAAGCATTGGCATGAATGGAAACATAAATAACGGCCTGAGAAGGCTTCAGCGGAATGGAATTAGCCATCTCAACCCGCTGATCCAGGGTTGGGTAGCTGTCTCCTTCTCTCGTGGTCAGAATTTTACGGTTCGGGTATCGTTCGGACAGCAATTGGATAACTCGCTTCGATACCGCAAGCGTCAGATTTTTTTCAAAAAGCTTGACAGTCCCCAGTTCGGCGACAGCTCCGGTGTCTTTGCCGCCATGTCCTGGATCGATGAGAATTGCAGCTACCGAATATTTCCCTTCGGTCTCTTTCTGCTTCGCACTATAATAGTTTTCTACGGCTCGCCGTGCATCGGGAGGAAACAATAATACCCCTTCCCTATGGTAGGGAGCGCTGACTTTAACAATCTGCCGGAAATCAAGGGCAAGATATGGTTGGTCTGCGGCAAAGGACAGATAATTGCCTTCTTTTAAAAAATAGCCGGTTTTTAGGAGCGGATCATAGAACAGCTGAACTGCCAGGGATTTCTGCAAATCCTGAGCGCTGACAGCAGCATCTGCCTGCTGACCATATATCAGTACAAGACTGCATGAAAACAAGATGGAAAGCGCAAGAAGACCGACCCGATTCCGAATAGGCATAAGCATATAGTGCTTTAAATTGCGATAATAGTACAGTCTTGCATTGAAGAATTTTTTCATTTGCGGGTCTTTCAAAATGCAGATGCATTGGGAAGGGCGAACTTACAATAGCGCGTGCTTTACGTTGGTTGTCAAGAACTGCAGGAAACTGCAGAGACAATTGCACAACCAATAAAGTTTTCAAATTGGCTCATTTTTTTCTAATTCTCACTTGCGTCAAAGCAACAATTGGATTATACCTTATCGAGGATACGAACACCACTACATATAGTAGTAATAAAATTCGATTATACATATAGATTGTATATTTTTGGAGGAAGGATGAAATTCGAGCGGCGCTTTACAAAAAAAGGAAAAGGCCCCTACGCGGGCATAACATGGGAAAAAAGGACCAGCGAGATACGCAATCCCAACGGAAAACTTGTCTTCCATATGGATTCCGTCATTGTGCCTTCTTTCTGGAGCCAGATTGCCACTGACATTATAGCGCAGAAATATTTCAGAAAAGCAGGAATTCCTGCAGACAAAGCGCGCGCATGGGAAGCCTTTGTCCCGGAATCACAACGGCAGTTAGCTGGCGACAGTCCGATTCCCGGGTCTGAACACGATGCGCGGCAAGTTTTCCACCGTCTGGCCTATACCTGGTGCGCCTGGGGCAGAAAAGCAGGCTATTTCGATTCAGACGATGATGAAAAAGCCTTTTATGACGAACTTCTCTATATGCTCGCCCATCAAATGGCCGCACCGAACAGCCCGCAATGGTTCAATACCGGGCTTCATAGCGTCTATGAGATTGAAGGACCGGCGCAGGGACATTTCTACGTCGACCCTGAGACGAATGAAGTAGTAAAATCCCAGTCAGCGTATGAACGGCCGCAGCCGCATGCTTGTTTCATTCTCGATATCCAGGATGACCTTGTGAATGAAGGAGGCATCATGGATCTGGTAACCCGCGAAGCCCGTCTCTTCAAGTATGGATCGGGAACCGGCTCGAATTTTTCCAAAGTTCGGGCGAGAAATGAAAACCTTTCCGGCGGCGGTGTTTCTTCGGGCCTGCTGTCTTTCCTGAAAATAGCAGATCGCTCGGCTTCGGCTATCAAATCGGGCGGAACAACACGGCGCGCAGCCAAAATGGTCATTCTTGATGCCGACCATCCCGATATCGAACAATACATCAACTGGAAAACCGAAGAAGAATACAAGGTCGCCTGTCTTGCAGCCGGAAGCGCCGCGCTCAACCGTTACGCGAAAGACATGAAGTCGGCGATAGACTCGTTCGGCCCTGACCGGGAAAGCGCTTTTTCCCTCGCGGAAAACAAGCCTCTGCGTGCGGCTGTGCGAGGCGCAATCAAGGCTGGCATTCCTGCCGCATGGATTCATCAGGTTCTGACACTCTACTACCAATCGGGCGAACTCATCACGACACCACAGTACGATACCGGCTGGGAGTCTGAAGCCTACAACACAGTATCAGGACAATCATCCAACAATTCCGTGCGGGTGACGAATGCCTTCATGAACGCGGTCCTCACCGATGGCGAATGGGATCTCATCGCCAGAACAACCGGCAAAAAAATGAGCTCAGTCAAGGCTCGAAAGCTCTGGGATGAAATCGCCAAGGCCGCCTGGCAGTGCGCCGATCCAGGAATTCAATTCCACACAACGGTCAATGAATGGCACACTTGCTTAAACGATGGTGAAATCCGAGGTTCTAATCCTTGCTCGGAATACATGTTCCTGGATGATACCGCCTGTAACCTCGCCTCACTCAACCTGCTGGCTTTTTATGACCAGAAAGAAGAAATTTTCGATGATGAAGCATACAGGCATGCTATCCGCATCTGGACGACGGTCCTCGAGATTTCAGTCGTCATGGCGCAATTCCCAAGCAAGGAAATAGCGCGAAAAAGCTTCGACTACCGAACCCTCGGTCTGGGTTATGCAAACATCGGCAGTCTTCTGATGGTCATGGGACTTGCCTATGATTCGGATGAAGGCCGGGCCGTTGCCGCAGCCCTGTCGGCCATCCTTTCCGGCGAAGCGTATGCGCAATCAGCACGAATGGCAAAGGAATGGGGGACTTTTGCACGATACCCCGCCAATGCCGATGTCATGCTTCGAGTCATTAGAAACCATCGAAGAGCAGCCTATGACGCAAAGCCAGAAGAGTATGAACAGATATCCATTACACCGCAAGGCTTGAAAGAATGGGCCTGTCCGGGAAATCTGATCGCTGCAGCCCGTGAATCCTGGGATGACGCTCTATCGCTGGGACAGCACTATGGTTTCAGAAACGCGCAGGTCACGGCATTGGCACCGACAGGAACCATTGGTCTTCTGATGGATTGCGACACAACAGGAATCGAACCCGACTTTGCTCTGGTCAAGTTCAAAAAACTCGCCGGTGGCGGCTATTTTAAAATTATCAATTCCAGCGTTCCTCCTGCCCTGAAAACACTGGGATATTCAGAAGAAGAATCGAAAAAGATCCTCGAGTATGCGCTGGGAACTGAAACCCTCGAAGGAGCCCCAGCCATTTCAATTTCAGCTTTGAAAGCAAAAGGCTTTGATGATGCATCCATCGCCAAGATTGAAGCATCCCTGAAAAGCGCTTTTTCGCTGGAAAGCTGTTTCTCTGTCCACACCTTGGGGCCTGAGCTCATGGCGCGGCTTGGAATCAGCGAAAAAACATATTCGGCCCCTGATTTCAGCTTACTGGCGCATCTTGGCTTCAGCGATGCAGAAATCGAAGCCGCCGAGCTGTATGCCTGCGGCACGATGGGGTTGGAAGGTGCGCCGATTCTCAAACCGGAGGATCTTCCAGTATTCGATACCGCCACTCCTTCCGGCAAGCGCGGCACCCGCAGCATCGACTGGCGAGCCCATATCGCCATGATGGCAGCAGTTCAGCCATTTATCACTGGAGCGATTTCCAAAACTATCAACATGCCTAATACCGCGACGCTCGAAGATGTTAAAAACGCCTATTTGCTCGCCTGGAAATCCATGCTGAAATCTATCGCCCTGTATCGAGACGGCTCCAAGCTTTCCCAGCCGCTCTCCGCGCTTGCTCCGGGCTCCGATTTGATTGCCGATTCCATTGTTGCGCTTCAATCAGGGGAAATGGAGGATGAAGCAATGGATGAACAGCCTCCCGTCAAAGAGACATCGGTTGCTGAAGCCGTCCGGGCACCGGAACTCCCGGGAATGCCGGTTTCTCCGCGCGGTGTGCGCCGTTCGCTTCCAAACCGGAGAACGGGCTATACCCAAAAAGCGAAAATCGCTGGGCACTCCGTGTTCCTGAGAACTGGTGAATATGAGGATGGGACGCTCGGCGAGATATTCCTCGACATGCACAAAGAAGGCGCCGCTTTCAGAAGCATTCTCAACTCATTTGCCATTGCGGTATCGCTGGGTCTGCAATACGGAGTCCCGCTGGAAGAATATATCGATGCATTTACTTTCACCCGCTTTGAGCCGAATGGCGTCGTACAAGGCCATGACTATATCAAGATGGGGACAAGTGTTCTCGACTACATCTTCAGGGACTTGGCAATCTCCTACCTGAACCGGCACGATCTGGGCCAGATAAAGCCGGAGGACCTCGTTTCGACCTCTACGCAAAATAAAGATGCCGCGCGAAATGGTGAACGGAGAACCGCCTTTGAAAACGGCATGTCGTCGCATCCATCCAAACCGGTGCAAACCGCTTCATCACCGCTGTCCGTATCGCAGGGAAGTGCTTCTGAAAAAGGGGCTTCCGTAAAAAGGGCTGGCCCCGCTCTTGACGCCAACACCAAGTTTATCCGCGCAGCCAGACAAAAAGGGTACGAAGGCGATCCATGCCCGGTTTGCGGCAATATGACGCTGGTTCGAAACGGCACCTGCCTGAAGTGCGAAACCTGCGGCTCAACAACGGGATGCAGTTAATTCACGGCACAATGTTTGGTCTTTCAAAATGCATCTGCATTTTGAAAGACCAACTATCATTTGCGCGTGTTTCACAACGGTTATCAAGAACCGATAGAAACCGCAAAGTCAATTTTAGAATAATAAAGTTTAAAAATCAGTTTAATATGTACACAATATAAGACAAAAGCCCGCTTTACGCAGGCTCCTTCTTTTAATAGTTTAAACATTTATACACTCTCTCGTTCCACAGGGAAGGTCATGCACCGTGCCCCGCCGCCGCCGCGCGCCAATTCGATTCCTTCAAAGGTAACCGCTAATCGTTCATGATTGGCGGGGCTGTCTTTTCCGGCAATGAAATCCTTTGACGGCACCACCGAAAAACCTTCCCGAGCA
>JAJTBL010000086.1 GCA_021286925.1 Spirochaetia bacterium
TTCATAAGGCGCGGCAAAAGCCAACCCCCCGTAAATCCCAAGTCCGAGAATCGCGGCGCCGAGCACGAAAGTCTGAATCAGCAAAGGCTTTCTGGTTTGCGCCGAGGTTGAAATTTCCAAAACGACCGCTGATGCATAGGCAAGGATGAACGAAAGACCATAGACACCAGTGATATCGGCGATCTGCAAAAAAAGCGGCAATGATGTCAGCGAATAGGGAATCAAGCCCCAGGGATAGCCCAGAAAGCCAATTGATTTCTGAAATTCAAACACAGTCCATGCTATGGCGAACAGCAGAGGCCGCCGCCACCCGGATGCGCTTCGGACAAGAAAAGCGCCGTACATGGCGCAGACACCATAGACAACAGCGTAGGCGAGGGTGGTCGAACCCAATGTCCAGAAGGCAAAATCCTTGTAAAAAAACAGCCAATATGAAGTGAGCGCATGGTGGAAAGCGCCGAACACCGCTCCGACAGCAAAAGCCTGCCTTTGATTTTCAGCTTTCGCCAGCGCTCCATACAATGGCGCAAGGGCAATGAATCCCAAAAGCCAGACCCCGTAAGGGAAAATTTCGTTGGGCAGCGACAAGGCGCAGAGAGCGGCTGAAAACACAGAAAGCAAAAGCATTCGAATCATGCAAACAGTATGCTGCAAACTCGAAAAAAATGGTAGATGCGGTTGTTTTAAAAAACTCGATTAGCCTTGAAATCAGCTGAGCCAATTTCAAAACTTTATTATTTTTGAAATTGGCTTTGCGGTTTCTCGCGGTTCTTAAGAACCGCTGTGAAACGCGCGCAATTTAACGTTGGTCTTTCACAATGCATCTGTATTGTGAAAGACCCTCAGCGTTTTAAAATTGGCTCTGGTTTTTACTTTTTCTTCAAAACCGTAACGCAGTTGGTCACGCTCGACCCGCCGACGTTGAAGGTGACGCCAATGTGCGGTTTCTTTTTGGTCAGTGTCGCGCCAATCGGCTCGCCTATCAGCTGTTTGTAGACAAGGGCATGCATAGAAACACCGGTTGCGCCGACCGGATGGCCCTTGGCTTTCAAGCCGCCAGAGAGGTTGACCGCGCAGTGTTCATCGTCGCGGGAGAAGCGGCCTTCAAGATAATCATACCCGGCGTGGCCGTCTGCGGACAGGCCGAGAGCTTCGGTTGTCAGAAGCTGGTTGATGGTAAAGCAGTCATGGACTTCCGCGATATCCACATCCTTGATAGTGATTCGGGCTTCTTCAAAAGCTTTGCGCACAGCTTCCTTGCCGGCCATGAGTTCGTGCATGTTCGGCCTGACCGAAATAGCCAGCCGCTCATTGACATGACCGATACCGGCGATTTGAACGGCTTTTTCCGATTTGGCGATCGCAAGGTCATCACGAACCAGAATGACCGCAGCGGCGCCATCGGTAACGAGCGAGCAGTCATGCAGGCGAAGCGGCGCGGCGATGATGGGATTTTTCTCATCGGGCAGGCCGAGAATCGCCTCAGCGGTTGTCAGGCCGAGCCGATCCGCTACCCCGCCTTTTCCAAAATGCGCCAGCGGATTGTCGATGCCGTTCCGGTAGTTGAGCGCAGAAACCGATGCGAGCATCCGCGCCAACGCCGCTGGGTCGAGGCCGTAACGGGCAGCATAACCCTTGGCGTATTCAGCGAAAAGGCCGGGGAAGGTATAGCCTTTCGCTCCTTCTTCAGGCCAGTAGGAACAGGTAGCAAGGGCGTGCGTGATACCCTTCGTATCAAGAAGGTTCATTTTTTCAACGCCGAGAACCAGGGCAACGCGGGCACGTCCGGACTCAAGCGCATAGAGTGCGTTATAAAGGGCGACCGATCCCGAGGAACAGGCGTCTTCACAGCGGTACATGGGCTTGAAACGAAGCGCGTCGGGGGCAATTTCCGGAGCGAACGCCGCAAGATGCTCCTGATTGGCGAACAATCCGGGTGCGCAGGAGCCCACCCAGACACCATCGATGTCTTTTGCATCGATTCCAGCGTCGGCAATCGCTCCCCGTCCGGCTTCCAGCATGAGATCATACAAGGTTTTCAGGTCGGTTATCTCGCCTGTTTCCTTGTTCTTTTTGACAAAATTGCCGAATTGCGTGTTGTAAGCGCCGACAATACTGACATGAGCCATACCTGTTCCTCCACAAACTGCAGATGATTCGAGATTGTTCTATCTCCGTGATTTCGTCACGAAATCTTTTATTTTACATTTCTTAAAAAGCTTACAACCAGTTCTCTGAACTGTCCAGGATTTTCCACGATAACCGAATGCCCCGCCGACTCGACAATCCGCAAGTCGCCAGCGGGATAGGCTTCCGCCGTTTCTCTCGCCATGGCTTCGGTTATGATGTAATCCATTTTCCCCCAAATCACGAGCACCGGTTTTCCATACTCGCCGGTCCGTTCTGAAATATCGAATTTGCCGAGGGCTTCGGCGTTGCCGATCCAGGCTGGTTCGGCCATTGCCATCGCGTCATCGACGAGCGACTCGAAAAATGCGCTGTCCTGAAGGGTCGGAACTGTCGCCGCAAGCGCTTTTGAAAGAAAAGCGCGATCCTTGCGCATCATTTCAATGAGCGGATAGCGGTCTTTGGGAGTCAAGAGGCCGCGAGGCGAAGAAGAATCAACCAAAATCATCGCCCGGGAAAGCTCCGGATATCGGAGCGCTATCGACTGGGCAACAGCTCCGCCCAGCGAATGGCCGACAAGGACTGGTTTTTCAAGCTTCAATTCCCGGATGAAGCCCGCGACATAGTCGGCATATCGATGGAGATCGACCGGTTCCGGCAAAGCACCTGAGCGTCCGAAATTCGGCATATCGAGGGCAATGGTTTTATACCCCGGTATTTCCATAACCCGGGAAAACCATCGGCTTGATCCGGTGTTGCCATGGATATAGACAATCGGCACACCCTCGCCCGCGACGACATAGAACATCGAAATACCTGCTATCGTTACAAATGAATCCACCATGGTTTGCTTCCTCCTCAGGTTTTAGATTGAATCGCTCCAGACCGAGTAAATCTCAGTCTCAGCCATTGATTGCTGAGATCACCGGGCTGCCAGAAAATTCCTCAGATGCTGCTGTATCAGCGCAGGCTCTTCAAGGACCGCCGCATGTCCGGCCCCCGGAAGGATGAATAGCTGAGAACCCTTGATGCGCTGTTGTATAATTTTAGAAAACTTGTACGGCTTGAGAATATCTTTTTCCCCGACCATGATCAGGGTCGGACACTGGATAGCTGAAAGGGCTTCTGTCAGATTGATTTTCAAAAATGCCTCGCACAAGCGAATGAATCCTTCAAACCAATCCCTGGGCAGGTTTGCGACGCCGGCTTCCCGTTTAGCGAGCAGTTCCCGGTTTGTGCTGATATAGCCGGGCGAATAATTCCAAGGGAGAATGGTGCGATAGAAAAGCCGCGCGTCTTTTTCAGCAGCCAAAATCCAGGAGTCGACAATCGCCTCAAGCAGCGGGTCCGTTTCGGAAACCCCGTCGATAAGCGTCAGAGAAAGGCACTTTTCAGGATATCGAACGGCAAAAGCCATCGCAACCTCGGCTCCGTATGATGTTCCCACCAGATGAACGCGGGTAATTCCGAGCCTTTCCATCAGTTCAGCCAGATCCTGTGCGTGCAGATCCAGGCTGTATTCGCCTTCGGGTTTCCCGCTCAAGGTCTGACCGCGCATATCATGGCAGAGACAGCGGTACTCCCCCTGAAAAGCCTGAACGTAGGGAGCCCAATGCGCAACCGACATCGCGATGCCATTCAAAAAGGCAATCGTTTCGCTGCCCTGACCTGAAAGCTCGTAATAGAAGCTCACTCCTCGAATTTCAGCAGCCGGCATTTCCTTCCCCCCTTTGTGCCGCTACAGTCCCAGATATGATTTCAGCACGTGCGGGTTGGTCTCAAGCCCTTTGGCTGTATCTTCCAAGACTATTTTGCCGTTTTCCAATACATATCCCCGATCGATGGACTTGAGCGATTCGCGCACATTCTGCTCGGTAACCAGAATGGATACCGTTTTTTTCAGTTCTTTTAAAACATCGAACACCTCAGCGACAATCGATGGCTGCAAACCCAGCGAGGGCTCATCCAGAATCAGCAGTTTCGGTTTGGACATGAGCGCACGGGCGATTGCGACCATTCTCTGCTGGCCGCCCGACATGGTGCCCGCCAGCTGTTTTCGGCGTTCTTTCAGAATAGGGAAAAGCGCAAACATGGCTTCCATCTGCTCTTGTATTGAGTCTTTGGCGTGAGGGATGTAGACAGCACCCAGCCGCAGATTGTCCTCAACTGACATGCCCGGGAAAAGCTCCCGTTCCTGCGGAACCAGCGCGACGCCCTTTCTGGCCATGACATGGGTTTCAAATCCGACGATGCTGGTGCCATCGAGCTCAATCGAACCTTTCCATGGCTTGTTCATCCCCATGACGGCATTGATCAAAGTGGTTTTCCCCGCTCCGTTCGGGCCGAAAAGCCCCACTGATTCGTTTCCTATTTCCAGAGAAACTCCGTCGATTACTTTCATTCGGCCATAGCCGCATTCCAGTCCTTGTATCTTGAGCATCAGGCAGCTCCTCCCAAGTAGGCTTCAATAACCCGCGGATTTTTCGAGACTTCTTCATACGGCCCTTCCGCAATGAGTTCTCCCGATTCCAGCACAATGACGCGGTTGGTCAATTCTCTGATGACGCCCATGACATGCTCCACCACGCCGACTGCCAATTTCCTTTCCGCCGCAATTTTTTTAACCGTCGCAATCAGATCCTTGGTTTCATCGGAATTGAGCCCTGCCATGACTTCATCCAAAAACAGCACTTCAGGCTCGTTGGCAAGCGCTCTCGCGATTTCCATCTTCTTGATTTCCAGAATGGTCAGTTTTGCCGTATCCCGCTCAAGATTTGTCAGCCCCATCTCTTCGCAGAGACGCTCGGCCTTTCTGCGGGCTTCTTTCAGGCTGGATCCTTTGGCGAAAATCGAGCCGATCATAACATTTTCAATCAGGTTGAGGTTTTCCAAAGGATGAATGAGCTGATAGGTTCTGGCTATGCCAAGCCGCGCTCGCTCGTGCGCGGGCATGTAGGTGATATCGCGGCCATTGAAGGTTATTGTGCCTTCGCTGGGCATGATGATGCCGGAAACCAGGTTGATGAAGGTGGTTTTTCCGGCTCCGTTCGGGCCGATGATGCCCAGGATTTCGCCCTGTTCCAGTTTGAAAGAAACATTGTTGACAGCGACAAGCCCCATGAAGCGTCGAGTCAGATTGGCAGTTTCGAGTTTTGTCATGCTGTCCTCCCCGCACGTTTGCCCGTTGTCTGCCGAATCCTGCCAAGGAGTCCGTTCGGCATAAATAAAATGACCAGAATGATGATGATACCGTAGACGACCAGGTGGCCGTACGGAATCTTCAGTTTGAGCCATTCAGCGACAAGCCCCAGCAAAATAGCGCCGAATATCGGACCGACTGTGCTGTAGACACCGCCCAGGAGCGCCATGGCGAGCGGTAGCAGGGTGAAATCTGCGCTGAAAACGGTTTCCGGTGTCGCAAAGCCATAGGATTGCACAAAAATTCCGCCGAGCAGTCCCTGAATAGCCGAAGTAACGACAAAGGCAACTAAAAGCCACTTGAAAATATCGATACCGGAAGATTTGGCTGATGTTTCATTATTTCGAATCGCAGTCAGGGCGAAATGGATTTTGCTGTGCTCAAACCAATACGAAGCCGCGATGGCGACTGCCAGCCCTCCGAGCGTCAGCCAATAGAGCTTGCTTGAACTGCCGCCGAAAATGACACCCTGCTGGATGACAATGCCTTCCGGTCCGCCGGTAAAATCATGCAGATTATGGATGATAATTCTGAAAATTTCGCCCAAAGCCAGCGTGACAATGGAAAAATACATGGCTCTAAGACGCAGAATCATGAATCCAATTAAAAATGCCGCAAAACCAGCGACAAAGGCTGCAAAGGGAATGGAAAGCCATGCGGGCATGCCGCCCCGGATCATGCCGAGAATGCCGGCGTACGCACCAAGTCCGAACAGACCCGCTATACCGAAGGATATCTGTCCTGAACGGAGCAGCATGTCCCAGGTTATAGCCAAGGCCATATACATCATGACATTTCGGGCAACCTGCAAGGGATAGTCGCCGGCAAAAAGCGGCAGTGCGATTGCAATAGCACCGGCTGAAAGCGCGATGATGCGTGAAAGATTTCGGTTCACGACTTCCTCCCTTTCAGTGATCTGCTCATGATGACCACGATGATCAGGACAAAGAAAACAATGTCCGCCCAGGCCCGAGTATCACGGAAAGCCCGCAAGATGTTCTCGGATATGCCAAGCAGAAGGCTCGCTCCCAAAATGCCCGGAATATTGCCGACACCCGCCATGGCAATCAGACAGAAGCTTTTCATGGTAAAAGGTCCGCCGACGCTGGGGAAAATTGCTGATTTGGTGAGAAAGAGCGCACCCATGCCGCCTACCATGGCAATGGCAAGGCCGAAGACGAGCGCGTCCATTCGATTTACATCGATACCGACAATGGCTGCGCCGCGCGGATTCTGGCCGACAGCGAGGGCCGCCTTGCCTGTCGTTGTTTTGGTCAGGAAATATTTCAATCCGTAGGCGAAAAGAATCGCAACCGCGACGAAAACAAATGACCAGGTTCCGAATGAGAGATCCCCGATATCGATCGAGGATGAAACATAGTCAAGCTGAAGCTTATATGTTTGTGACGTGAAAATAAGGTTGATACTTTGGCTCAAAGCTATCGCGATTCCGAAAGTCAGGATGAGCTGGTTGAGTTCGGGTGCTTTCAATGCGCGCTTTATGGTTAGTTGAAAAAGAACCCAGCCAAAAACTGCCATGACCAAGGCCGCGGGAATAATCGCCAGCAGCGGATCCATGCCGAGCGCTTTGCAGGCAAAATAAGTTGCATAAGACGCCACCATCATGATTTCGCCATGAGCCAGGTTGACAATATGCACAATTCCGAGGATGAGACCCATTGGTATCGCGATGGACGCATACAGGCCGGCAGCCTGGAGACCGTAGATGACGACGGTCGGTTTCCATGCGAGAAGAGCGATTGTACCGATCACGGCCAGACCGGCCAGGATCGCAGTTCTTTGTTTCGGTGCCATCATGATCGCCTTTATAAATGGAAGATAAAGCCATGGGGAGCTCAGCTCCCCATGGCTCGGGTTTCAATCTGAATCAGCTCATCATTTCCATGCGGGGAAAGGATATACTGGTTCAGCAGTCGCAGCTTCGAACGGCCAGATTACTTCCTGGAAACCATTCTGCCACTGCAGGATTTTCTGGCGGGTAATGCCCT
>JAJTBL010000087.1 GCA_021286925.1 Spirochaetia bacterium
TTTCTTGTCTACCCGCAGCAACAACGAGGAGTCCTGTTTCGCGGTCTCGGTGATGGCGGCTAGAAGTTCCGCGAATCGGCTCAGGGATTTGTTTATGGCCGCAAGGATGTTTTTTTTATCATCAGGCTGGATTTCAGATTGTTCCAGAGCGGTCAGTGCAGCCGGGACAATCTGAGAACTCAGGTTTTGCTTTTCCGGTACTGATGGTTTCTGCTGTATCGGCGGTGTCTGGGCCGTACCTTTGCCGCAGGATATGAGTGCCATGACAATGATGATTGATACCAGGGATCCTCGTTTCATGCCCTGGAGTATACAGGATGTGCCGTGTCGTGTTAAATAGCCAAAGACGGGCATGATGAATTTTCATGTGAGGGGATGCGATGACTGAGGAGCAATTCGCTGGGTTATGCAAAATACGTGACGAATTCAGGGCATATGTCGATGAGCTTTCTGTGCGGGCTTCTCCGTGGCTTCTCCCCCTGCAGGATGAAGTACGGCGGCTTCAAGGATATTCGGATTATAAAGTCGAAACGCCGATTGTCTATAACCGGTCGCTGGATGATGTTCGGGCCGAGGATGATATTCGATTTATCATTGTGGCGGATAACCCGGGCAAAAACGAACAGCTCGGCAAAAATCAGCGGTATCTCGTCGGACAATCCGGCAAGCTGGCTCGAGGCTGGTTCAAGGCCGAGCTGGGGATTGATTTTGAAAAGCAGGCGCTCATCATCAACAAAACGCCGATTCACACACCGAAGACCGCTGAATTGCGGTTGCTGCGCAAGATTGCTGGCGCGCATCTGAATGAGCTTGACGCGCTTCTTGATGAAAGTCAAAAGAGAATGGCGGATTTTGCCTTTAGGATGCATGGATGCCTTGACTGCTATCTGTGGATTTCCGGATATGGCGAGCTGGCTGGCCGCGGGCTTTTCAAACCCTGGGCAGAGGCGCTTTCCGGCTTTTATTCGAATGAATCGGAGCGGCGCAAGCGAAAAGTGCTCGTCTTCCGCCATTTTTCCATGAATCAGTTTGCTATCGAGTACAAATCGAATCAGTCTGGTTTGCCGGCTTTAGAAAGGCTCGAAGCTATCGGACTGGCCAATCGGCAGAGAATTCTCGGGTGGTAGGCAGCTGCCGTCTCAAGCTGAAGTTTCGCTTCCTAAGGTTTCCTGATGTTTCATAGAAAGACTCATGTGGCGCGCATTGCCGATAAACCCGAATTTACGGTACAGCTCAAATGAATCGCCGGTGGGCTGGAGAACCAGGGTGGAAAAGCCGCTCCGCCGCGCTTCGGCAATAGCTGTTTCCACCAGCCTGGTTGCGATGCCCCTTTTCCGATATTCATGGCGGGTGTAGACAGCCAGCAATTCAGCTTGCCTGCCGTTTGCGGCTTGCCGGCTCAGTACGCGAAGTGCACTGGTCGCGGCGACAGTCTGGTTCTGCTCAAAAAGCCAGACCTGCATGCTTCCATTTCGAATTGCCTCTTCGAACATGGTCTTCTGCGACACGAAAATTTCCTGCCGTTCTTCTTCCGAGTATCTTTTAATCTGCTCGAGAAACTTCATACGAAGTTGTGCGATAGCGTGACTGTCCTTCGGTGTGGCGAGCCGTATCCGGCCTTTGTCTTCGAGCTTGATGCCTATATTTCCCATGATTACCGTGTTTTAGCCTTGAGCCGCAGATAAACTTGCTTGCCTGGATCCATAGGGTTGGCTCGCTCGTCAATTTCAAAAAGCGCTGAGGCTTTGATGAGGTCGCCGAGTTTTCTGAAACCGTAATTTCGGGGGTCGAATTCAGGCTGGCGGTTGGCAATGTAGGTTCCAACAGCGCCCAGATAGGCCCAGCCGAATTCATCAGCCGCGTCTTCAACTGCGCTGACCAGCAGAGCTTTGATGCGGTGGTCGGTTTTGATGTCATTCTGGCTTTTCGCCTGAGCGTCTTTTTCGGATTTGCTTTCTTTTTCCTCATCGCTCTCACGGAGTATTTCAGTGTAGATAAATTTATCGCACGCAGCGACAAAAGGCTTTGGGGTCTTGCGCTGGCCGAAACCCAGGACGAGTTTTCCATCTTCACGCAGACGCGCCGCGAGGCGGGTAAAGTCCGAATCGCTGGAAACAATGCAGAAGCCGTCCAGGTTTTCGGTATAGAGCAGGTCCATCGCATCGATAATCATGGCGCTGTCGGTGGAGTTTTTCCCAGATGTATAGGCAAACTGCTGTACGGGCTGAACTGCGTACTCAAGGAGTTTGTCTTTCCAGGATCGCAGGTTGGTATTCGTCCAGTCGCCATAAATCCGCTTGACGCTCGCAACGCCGTATTTGGCGATTTCAGCGAGAAGTCCTTCAATAATGGTTGCCTGTGTATTGTCTGCATCAATAAGAACGGCTAGTTTTAATTGGTTATTGTCATTTTTCATCGTCTATCCTTTTCTTCCGGCTCAGGAAATGATTCCTTCCGACAGTGCGAGGTGGCGAATCGCGCCGACCCTGAGTGTCAGGGGGCTGTGCGATACAAGATCCTCACCGGTCAAGAGATAATCCGTTTCGGTTTTCTCGAGGCTCGCGGGTCTCATATCCGTTTTCCGCTCCTGCCCTTCAGAAATCCATTGCACGGTCAGCCGGGCTTTTTTATTCTTGAGCGCGCCTTTTATGATGTGCAGCTTGCCCTGAAAATTAAGGCCTTCTGCTGAATGTCCTCCGTTCATCGTTCTGCCAAGCCTTTCATCCCGCTCCATTTCAGCTTTCAGCGTCTGAAGCTGCCGGACTGAGATAATCAGCTTTCTCCGAATCCGCTCTTCCAAAACACTCTGGATTCTGTCACTGATTTCCATGGCTGATACGGCATCCAGCAGTTTTTGCATGGATATTGAATCTTGCGAAACCGAAGGCGCTTCCTGCGAGCTTTGACTGTCAAAATCGATTATAGCAAATTCACTGGCGCCTGCATAGTTGCGGGCTGTGCTGGATTGAGCCGGGGGCATGACAGGAGAGATCTGCAAAAGCGGCTTCCCTTGATCTGTTCCCGATGAGGTCATTATCGGCGGCACCGGCAATCCGATTTTCCCAAGAATTTCAGGAAGCATTTTTGCCTGATGGCTGTCCAGAAATACGAGGTTTTTAGCAAGCCTGGTGACATGAAGATTTTCAAAAGCTTTCCCTGCTTCAAGGATTCTTGCCATTTCATCATCGAACGATACAACGTATCCTTTCATGATGCGCAGTGAAACATGCTCCCGCTCCCAGGCCGAGAGTGTCATAGCCAGCATTTCAGGAACAGAACATTGTGCCAGATGCGCAAGTTCATCCAGAATTCCCGATGCCGAATAGCCTTCGGCAAAGGCTTTTTTTGCTGACTCCCGGGTAATTTCGAAGGACCAGATTTCTGCGGCATTGCGGAGTTCAGCGATTTTGAGCAAAGCCAGAAATACATCCAGCCCAGCCTCAGGAAGCACATGGATGATGCCGGTTCCATCTATGAGCAGCTTCGGCTTACCGTTTGTCTGGTTCGCTATCGCTCTCATCTTCGCACGTTGTGCGATACAGATAAAAGCGTCATTATCTTTAATTAAAAGTCCATATCGCGTCAGCTGTTCAGCGATTTCGGCAGGATCGATTTTCATATTCCCTGCAAGTGCGAGGATTCTGAGAAATCGCATCAAACCTTTGCCGGAGAATCTGAAAGAATGGTTCATAAACGGCATGAAGGCTGCGCCTATCTCCGGATAGGATGTCAGCACGGATGATAGTGGATTATTTGCCGCACAGTCCAGCATAAAGCGGGCAAAGGCTTCCTCATGCAGCTGCGCAGCATGGTCTTTGCGCGTGAGCAATGATTTTTTTTCAAAATCAGCAATAATCGCCGAGACAATTCCCGGCGCCTGACTGTCAGTATTGAAAAACTGCTGAATTTTACTCATAACATGGGCTGTCAGCTCGCCGTTCTTCCTGAAAAGCGATGATTCAAATTTGACAACAAAGGCAGACGCGAGAAAAAGATCCTGCAGCGAAAATCGCGCAGCGCTATGATATTCACCCGATTGTCGGGCTCCGAAAACAAGGTCCTGGATTGTCCATCGTGAAAGCAGCGGCTGCTCAAGAAAGGGCGTCAGCTTGTAGTGATTTTCCTTTTCTGCAAAGAGGACTAAGCGTTCAACAAGGTTGTCGAGCCTGAAATCCAGTTCGTATTCTGATATTTCTCCGCGAAGAATAAGTATCGCATCCTGCCGAGAGAGGCCGCCTTTCAGCAAAACGAGTCCTATGAGCACGAGATCAAAATCATCAAACAGCTCGAAAATATCCTGCTGCGTTTCAGGTTTCCGCAAGTATTCGGCCAGCTGGGAAACAATCTGCTCAGGTGGGACATCATCGGAAACGGGCTGAAGATAATTCCTGATAAGGGCTTTGAGGTTTCGCTTTTCCATTTTGAGCATTGCGCTGCGCCACTGAGAAATATCTGCTTTTTGCGATTCCATGCTCACTCCCATGGCTCTATCGAATAGCGATAGCCTTGCTCAACAAGGAATTTTCTTCTGTTGTCAGCATATTCTTCTTCAACGCTGTATCGGGATACCAGTGAATAGAAAAAACTGTTCTGTTCTTTCGGTCTCAAGATTCGGCCCAATCGCTGGGCTTCTTCCTGTCGGCTGCCGAATGTGCCGGAAATTTGGATTGCAACGGAAGCATCCGGCAGGTCGATCGCGAAGTTGGCGACTTTTGAGGTTACAAGCACTTTTATTTCTCCTCTTCTAAATGCACCATAGAGTTCTTCACGGCGGGAGTCCGGTGTTATTCCGGTAATCAAAGGCACCCCGAGCAATGCCGCATAACGCGTAACCTGGCTTATATATTGACCAATGATAAGAATTGATTCTCCTTTATGATGCGAAAGAAGAAATCGAACAACGTCATCCTTTAAGGGATTTTCTGCCGCAATCCGCAGTTTCTTGCCCCGATCAGCGACCGCATAAGCAAGCCTTGTGGCATCATCCATCGGAATTCTGATTTCCTTGCAGAATGCCTCGGCGATAAAACCTTTCTTTTCCAGAATTTTCCAGGGTACATCGTAGCGTTTGGGACCGATCAGGCTGAACACCTCTCCTTCCCTGCCATCTTCCCGCACAAGGGTCGCTGTCAGGCCGAGACGGCGGACTGCCTGCATTTCGGCGACCACCCGGAACACCGGAGCCGGCAGCAAATGGACTTCATCACAGATGATAAGTCCCCAATCCTGCTTTCTCAGCAAATCAAAATGGGGAAAATCCGATTCCTTGTCGGGCCGCCATGAAAGAATCTGGTACGTGGCAATGGTCACGGGTTTGATTTCCTTGGCCGAACCGGTATATTCGCCAATCTGCTCCCGCTCAAGATTTGTCTTATCCAGAAGCTCATTTCGCCATTGATGAACCGCAACAATATTGGTAGTAATAATGAGCGTTTTTTTTCTGACGGCCGCCATCGCCGCCATTCCGACGATGGTTTTCCCCGATCCGCAGGGAAGCACAATGACACCGTATCTATACCCAGGTCTGTTGCCGCCGAGAAAAGCATTGACAGCTTCTTCCTGATAGGGGCGCAATACCCATCGCGTGCCATCCGGTTTTTCAAACTTCAACGCGATTTCAAGAGCACTGCCTTCCAGAAGCGGTGCTTCATCTTTCACAGGATATCCCCGTTTCAGCAGCTCAACCTTGACCGTTCCTCTGTCGACGAGCCTCAGCAAAAATACCTTGCCCTGCGGGACAAGCCACTTTGCCAGCTTTTCATCGGAAATTATTCTCGTTCTGGTTTCTTCATCTCGGCAGTGCAGTTCGAGGAAATCTGAACCGCGCCCGGATTTCTCTGAGGCTTGCCGCATAACAAGCGCGCCGAATCGGGACATAGTGTCCCTGATAATGAAGGGCACATCCCTTGGGATTTCATACCGTGAATATTTTTCCAGGCTTTGAATGACTTCATCAGGATTCAGCCCAGCCGCGCTTGCGTTCCAGAGCGACAGCGGACTGATTCGATATTGGTGCAAATGCTCAGGACTTTTTTCAAGAGCGGCAAAAGCTCCCAGCGATTCCCGCGCCTGCTCGGCATCAGGAGCGTGAACATCGAGAAGAATTGTCATATCGCTTTGAACAATGAGCGGGCCAGGCGATTGCATAGTGTTAATAGTACTCTTTTTTAAGCTTTTCGTCATGCAGCTGAAAGGCTGTCATTCACGGCACTATCAGAATCTGCATATCGCAGACGTTGGTCCCGCTAGGCCCGGTTTTCAAGAGCCCGTCAATCTGCTCAAAGAAATGGTAGGAATCATTATTCTGAAGATATTCTAGCGCGGAAAGGCCTCGTTGTTCAGCGACCATTTTCAGTTCCATCGATGCGAAAGCCCCTGCGGCATCGGTTGGTCCGTCATTTCCATCCGTGCCTGCAGACAGGAAAACCGCATCGCGGTGGCCTGGCTTTTTTTCATCGAGCAGCGTCAAAACCGCGAGTGCCATTTCCTGGTTTCTTCCCCCAAGACCGGTGCCCCGCAGGGTTACTGTGGTCTCGCCGCCCGCAATCAGACAGGCTGGTCTTGCCAGCGGAATCCCATATTCGGCGACATCTGATGCCAGAGCAGAAAAAAGCCGTGCCATTTCACGAGCCTCACCGGTGAGCCGCGATGTCAGCAGAAAGGTCTTGTATCCCAGCGCTTCAGCTTTCTGCCGCGCAGACCGCAAGGCCAGCATATTGTTGCCGATAAGAACTGTCTTGGTGTTGTTGAAAACTGAATTTTTTGAATTCGGACCAAGAAGTTTCGGCGTTTCCGGAATTTTGCCCGCTGCACCATTTTGCACCGCATTGCGGACTGAGGCAGGCAATTGCTCCATGATGTTTCTCGCCGCTAAAATCGAATGAACCATTTGCCATGTCGAATTGTCCGGCACTGTCGGACCGGAAGCAATTGCATCGAGATCGTCCCCGATCACATCAGAAAGCACGAGTGACAGGATTTCGGCCGGAGCGAAGGCTTGCGCGAGCTTGCCGCCCTTTACCGCTGAAAGGTGCTTCCTGACAGCGTTCATCTCTTGAATGGTCGCACCGCTTCCCAGCAGCAACTGCGTGGTTAAGGCTTTCTCCTGCAGGGTAATTCCAGGCAGAGGCGCGCACAACAGCGCAGAGCCGCCGCCAGACACCAGCATAATTACCAGGCAATGCTCACCCCTGCTTTCCCATTCCCGGACTTTTGCAGCAAGCGATAAAATCTTGTTCGCCGCCGAAACCGACCGCTCATCCGGCACCGGATGGCCGGCTTCAAGAATTTCAATGGTTGCACACCGTGCCGTTTT
>JAJTBL010000088.1 GCA_021286925.1 Spirochaetia bacterium
TGGTTGTCAGATCGACCGGCAGTATCCAATATCTGAAAGACAATGCGAAATTCGATCTCGGCGCTCCCGTCATGCCAATGGAGAAAAAGAAAATCGTAGCAATCGGGGGAGCGAATATTTTCATGTTTGCATCCCGCCCGAAACCTGAGAAAGCAGCTGCCTGGGAATTTCTGAAATTCCTGACCAACACGGAAAATTCCAGAAAATGGGCTATGTCAACGGGATATATGGCTTCCAGAATTTCAGCCTTCGAGTCAAAGGAAATGCAAGCTGTTCTAAAAGCTGATCCGCGTTTTGGGCTGACTTATGAACAACTGAAAGAAAGTGCTGTCAGAAGACCATGGTTTGGTCCATACCCTGAAGTTCACGCAATGATGACATCAGCTTGGGAACAGGTTATGACTAACACTGACGCGGATGTTGAAGCAATTTTGAAAAAGCTACAGGCTGAAGCGCAGAAAGTTCTTGATACATATTATAAGTAGCAAAATAATGCAATTTTAAAATTTTGTTGTTTTAAAATTGCCTTAGTATTGTAGCCCGGCCAGGTCAAAGCAAACCTAAAACCTGGACCGGGCTTTATCTTTCTTTCTTAAAACATACAGGAAAACATAATAATTGCCTTTACCATTCATGAGCCAGATGATGTAATAATCTATTGATTAAATATCATATCCGAAAATTTATTTCATAATCTTCCTTGACAACTGCAGGTTCAGGTGGAATACTGATTTTTAAGAACAAACAATGCTTTTCATCAATACGGACAACAATTCAAGGAGGCTGAAACAATGACAAGGAAATTGGCTATTCTGGCGCTGATGGTGTGCCTGATTTCCCCGCTCTGGGCACAATCCAAGCCGGCTACCGTCACAATCTGGGGATGGCGGGCGCAGGATGTCGATGTTTGGAAATCCGTCGAAACAGCCCTGAAAGGGAAAGGTGAGCAGATTACCATTAAATACGAGGTTTTCCCGCCTACTGAATATGACTCGAAATTGCTGGTATCCCTGCAGGGAGGTGTGGGACCAGATCTCATGTATACTCGCCGCCTGCCGGGGGCACGAACACAGGCTCTCATCGACAATGGTTACATTACTGCTCTTGATGGTCTCCTGAACCTGTCTGCTTTCGATCCTGTCTCCTTGAGTTTTATTCAGGCGAATAAAAAAACCTGGGGTGTTCCGTTCGCCAATCAGGTTGTCGGTATTTTCTACAATAAAGCGATTTTTGACAAATTCGGCCTGAAAGAACCGCAAACATGGGATGAGATGGTAGCAATCGCGGAAACGCTGAGCAAAAACAAAGTGACACCATTCTTTGTCGCGGGCAAAGAAGCCTGGACCCTCGCTATGCAAAACGCCATGATTGGCGTCAGCTATCCCGGCGATGCATGGATCGGAAAGCTTGCAAAAGGCGAGGCAAAATTCACGGACCCCGAATATGTCGCAATGCTGAAAGATCTCAACGCGCTCAAGAAATATTTCCAGAAAGATTTCATGGCCAACACAACCGCTGAACAAGATGTCAGCTTTGCTATGGAACAGGTCGCCATGATTTTCTATGGCGTCTGGGGAAATACCAATTGGCTCAAGACAAATCCTGATTTGAAGTTTGATTTCTTCCCGGTTCCGCCGAAAACGAAGAATGTCCCGGCAAAAATCTATACCTATATGGACGGATCATACGGGCTCAACAGTGCAACCAAAAACAAGGAAGCAGCGCTTAAAGTTCTTCAGTTTACAGCATCCAAGGCATATGGAGAGCTCTTCTCCAAAACAACTGGCGAAATTACTGCCGTCAAAGACGTAACCATGCCGGCATCGAAGCCTATTCTCGTAAAATGTTATGACAAGATGAATACCATTGCTTCCACCAATCGCTATTGGGTTGGCTCGCCCTTTGACGCTGGCATGCCGAGTGTGTACAACATCCTCCAGGAACATATGCAATCCATGTATCTGGATCTGATTACACCGGAAGAACTCGCAAAGAAGCTCCAAGATGGCATTTCAACCTGGTTCCCCGCATTTAAGAAGTAACTTGACTTTGCAATTGGTTTATTTCTGATACATGACCGGCTTTCCGAACAGGGTGCCGGTCATTGTCAGTGTTTTTGCCAAATCTGGAAACGATTGAGAGGATGATGTGCGAAAGAAAGCTTACCTGCTGATGCTCTTGCCTGCTCTTCTTCTTTATTCGCTTTTTGTTGCGTATCCTTTTTTTTCCAGCCTGGGGTTGAGCTTTTATGACTGGCCGGGAATTGGTCCAAAAAAATTCATCGGTTTCGGCAACTATCGTAACATCCTGACTGGCTTCATGGCACCTGAGTTTTTCAGAGCTGCCTGGCACAATGTCATCTTTTTTATCTGGTCTCTCGTCCTTTCGGTTGTACCTGGCTTATTTTTCGCGTTCCTGCTTGCTGCAGGAATAAAAGGCACCAAATTCCTCAAGGTTATCTATTTTTTCCCCAACACCTTGGCTATCGTCATTGTCGGTTTTCTGTGGGGATTACTGCTGAACCCCCAATGGGGACTGGTCAATCAGCTTTTCAAAGCGGTTGGATTGGGATTTCTCGCAAAACCATGGCTTGGAGATACAAAGCTTGCATTACCAACTATCATAGTTGTCACCGCGTGGCGCGGTCTGGGCTTCTACATCCTTGTCTATCTTGCCGCAATTATCGGCATCGACAGGGAAATGACTGAAGCAGCGCGTATAGACGGCGCAACCGAAATGCAGATAGCCGGAAGAATAATTCTTCCGCATCTCATGCCGATCATTGCCACAACTTCCATGCTTAAGTTTATTTGGACCTTCAATATTTTCGATATCGTCTATGCCATGGAAGGAACCCAGGGCGGACCAGCTGGTTCAACCGATGTTCTGGGAACGCTGTTCTACCGCATTGCGTTCGGAGGTCTTGGTTCCAGCCAGGTTGGCATGGGGCTGGGAGCGACTGTCGTGACGCTCATTTTCCTCATTGTCTTTCCTGTTTCCGTATTCTATGTGTTCATCATTGAAAAACGTGTGGAAAGGGGCGAATAATGCTGAAATTTACTCGTTTTCAGAAAGCGATTGCAATTTTCTTCCTAACCCTTTTGGCGTTCATCAACCTCTACCCAATCGGCATCATGGTTCTTTCGAGCTTCAAGAGTACGCGGGAAATTTTTATGAAGCCCTTCAACCTTCCTTCAGTTTGGCGGTGGCAAAACTATGTTTCCGCCTGGCAGAGGGCTGATTTTGCAGTGTATTTTAAGAATTCAATCCTTGTAACTGCCATATCGATAGCCGCGATATTGCTGGTTTCTTCAATGGCGGCCTATGTAATTGCCCGCTTCGACTTTAAAGGAAAACGATACATCTATCTTTATCTGCTTGCGGGCCTCGCTCTGCCAACACGGCTTGCGATTATTCCCATTTTTCTTCTGATGCGTTCCATGCTTCTATTGGACAAGCTCTCAGGTCTCGTCATTGTATATACCGCCGGCGGTATCGCTTTCTCTGTATTTCTCTTGGTCAATTTTTTTAAAAAACTGCCTCGCGATATTGAAGATTCAGCCATGATTGACGGAGCAGGACCATTCCGGATTTACTGGAAAATCGATCTTCCGCTGCTCAAGCCTGCACTGGTCACTGTCGCAATGTTCAACTTTATTGATGTCTGGAACGATTTTTTCTTCCCGCTCATTCTGCTGAGTTCAAAAGCAAAAAAAACAATTCCTCTTGGGCTTCAGGCGTTTTTCGGGGAATACACCATTGAATGGGATGTTTTGTTTGCCGCGCTCAATATTTCTGTGCTTCCAGTGCTGATCGTGTTTTTAATATTGTCAAAGCAATTCATCGCCGGCATGACGGAAGGAGCATTGAAGTAAGGGGGATTACCAATCAATGCCCGACGCGAGAGCTTAGCTCAATAGAGCAGATATTTTTCTCGAACTGCTAAGAAAGCGGCCTCCCCTTCATGTGCAAAAGCAAGGCACTCTTCAAGGGAGCGGCCAGAATCAATCATCTGTCGCAGTGTTGTTCCTCCTGCCAGTTTGTCAAAGAACGACATCTCTGGATTTTCCCAGTCTTCCCGCCATCGAAATTGATCGGGATACAGCGATTTTATTGTATGAATGATGGCGATGCCGGTATCCAGCGACCGATAGCTTTTTGCATCCACTACAGAAACAAGAATCCCTTCACATTGCTCATTCATGAATTTCGAGGCAGCAGGAACGAAAAAAAGCGAAAGGAAAACAACACCGGGTAAATCCAGTTTTGCAAGGGCTGTCCGCAAGGTTTCGCCGTCAATGAAAGGTGCGCCGATTATTTCGAAAGGCCGGCTCGTGCCCCTTCCTTCAGAAAGCCAGGTGCCTTCAATGAGGCAGGTCCCTGCATATACTTCCGCGCATGAGAGGCTTGGCAGATTGGGGGATGTCAAAGGCCAGGGCAAACCGGTTTCCTGCCACGGCGTATCACGGCACCAGCCTGACAACCTGACAACCTCAAGCTCGCATGATGGATAATATTCTCCCTGCAGGTATCGAGAAAACTCGCCAATCGTCATGCCATAGCGGGGAGGCAGTCCATATCCGCCGACAAAGCTTTCATCCTCTGGCTTGACCGGAGAACCCTCAACCTTGATACCGCCCGCTGGATTGGGCCGGTCAAGGACGATGAGCGGCAAACGCGCATCAGCGCAGGCTTTCATGATATATGCAAGCGTATAGAGATAGGTGTAGTAGCGGCAGCCGACATCCTGCATATCGAAGACCAGGGCATCGAGATGCTCGAGCATCCATGGCTCCGGCACAAGACGCTTTCCGTATAAAGAATAAGCAGGTATTCCCAAAAAGATTTCATCTTCAACGGAAACTGCGTCCTGGCTTGCTCCCCGAAAGCCATGTTCCGGTCCAAAAAGACAGGCCAAATTAAGATGTGCGTTCATGAAAGCCTTCCAGGACGGCTCCCCCTGGGAGGTGACCGCAGCTGGATGAGTCGCAAGTCCGTAGCGTTTTCCACGCCTTGCAGCATCCGCAAGAAAACTATCGAGCCCTGAACGTGTATAGTGAATACGCATAGTCTATGCTATCATTGCAGATAGCTGAAATCAACATTGGCGAATTATGAAAGGCGGGGATTACGCAAAAGACAGCACTGAATACACTCATTGAAGATGCACTCTCCGACAAGGCATTTGCCGGTATCGCTTGCGGAGTCTGGAAGGATGGAGTTCCGGTTTATAAACACTATGCTGGATTTGCTGTACCGGATATAAGCCCAGTCTGTGCCGATACAATTTTCGACCTTGCATCCATGACAAAGCCGCTGGCGACAGCTCCGCTTGTCATGATGGCGCGTGACGAGGGAATGCTGGAGCTTGAAAAAGCCGTTGGAGATTATCTGCCGAACATACATCCGGATACTGCTCGGATTTCTCTCATGTCGCTTTTACTGCACATATCTGGTCTGCCTGCAATTCCAGCGCTGCAGACCGAGTTTCCAGATGCTTCTAATTTTACAAAAGAAAAGGCATACAAAAAACTCTTCAGCCTAAAGCCTGATCCCGCTTTATTCGGCAAAGTGCTTTATTCATGCACAAACTACATCCTGCTCGGGATTATCCTGGAAAAAATCTATGAGATGACAATAGGGCAATTATTTAAAGGTAAAATCGCGGATCGGCTCGGGCTTGAACATTGTGGATTCGCCCCAGGGATGCTTAAAAACGGCGAACCGCAGGCGCTCGAAAAGGCTGCCGCAACCGAATACTGTCCATGGAGAAAACGCAGAATCTGCGGACAGGTCCATGATGAAAGTTCATTCTGTCTTGCCGGGCAGGCAGGCAATGCGGGTCTTTTTGCAAACCTTGATGACACTGCCAGCATTGGAAAACAGTTTTTGCATCAGGGGGCAATGCCGCTTCTATCAAGGACTGCGCTTGCTCTCATGACCAGCGAACAGACTGAGAATCTTGCCGAGCGGCGCTCTTGCGGATTCAGATTCCATGATGATACAACCGCAGATGGCCCTCTCTGGCCTCATGATAGTTTCGGACATACAGGCTTTACCGGCACCAGCATATTTTTTGCACCGCGCCAGGACTTGATGGCCGTCATCCTGACCAATCGCGTCTATCATGGCCGGGATATAACGCTTGAAAAAATCGTGCGCTTTAGAAAAGATTTTCACAGCCTTGTCTGGGGGATGTGGGGTGAGGAATCCCTGTGAAAATAGCAATCCTGGCACTGTATTATTGAAAGACGAAATCTTTCCATAACGAAGGCGCGATTCCAGTCTTGCTTTTAAAAAGCCTGGAGAAATGATATTGATCCTCGAAACCGAGGCGAAATGCAACTTCCTTGATAGAAAGGTCTCCTTGCTCCAGCAGCGCTTTCGCTGCATGCAGTTTGATATGGATATAATACTGGTACGGTGTCATTGCAGTATATGTTTTGAAAATTTCATTGAGTTTCGAAGTACTGACACCAACCTGCGATGCAATACTGTTGAGATCGATATCATCATAGATACTTTCTTCCATTAAAAATTTTGCCTGCTCAACAATTTTTTCAGATTGACTCGGCTGTGCTTGTCTGCGTTCTGTAGCCAGGATTTCCGCAATCAATGCGATGATTTTTGAGGCTGCTTTGATCTGATACAAGGGTTTCTGCTCCCGCACTTCAGTGACAATTTCGGAAAAGAGCTCAATAATCTGATTTTGAAGGCAAATGACAAAACAGGGTTTTGCCAATGAAAGAAAACCATTTTTAACCAGATTGTCCGCATAGGGACCTTTAAACCCCACCCAGTGTTCATACCATCCAACTTCGTAGATTGGTTTATAGAAATGTTTGATGCCGGGGAAGACTATCAGAATGGAGCCGGGAATTATATCGAATTTTTTCCCCAAAGTTTCAAAAACGCCTTTCCCCTTTGTTATGTAGACAATTTGAAATTCATTTAACGTCTGCCCAGTCGCGACGTACTGGAAAGCACGCGGATGACCGCTTTTATTCGGAGGATAGAAAGTATAGGAGGGAACTTCAGTGAAACCGGCGTCAGTGCAAACTAATTGCCATTTTTCATCTTCCTCGGAGCAGGTGAGATATTGAAAATAGGTTTTTGCCTTGTTTGACTCGTTTGATCCCATTGCAAGGTATTTTATACACCGTCTTTGTGTGGCATGCAATGTTTTTTACATTACCTGGGAAGAAAAATCCATTGCTGCCCTGTCAGAAGGCTTTATACTCAGAACAATGACAAAGGCAGGATTGTTCGGTATCGGACTTGATACCTATTGGAAGCAATTTGA
>JAJTBL010000089.1 GCA_021286925.1 Spirochaetia bacterium
CCGGATTTTTTCTTTCAGCCAGCGTGACGCACAGGCAACCCGCATGATCCTTGAACGCGTTTTTAAAACCAGCTCCGATGCCACAAACCTGGCCAGCTTTTTTGAATCGAAAATGCCATTCCCGCCTTCTGAAGCGATCCGATTTGCCGAACTCCTTGCGGGGCTGCTCCTGCTGGACTACGCCAAAACAGGGCTCCCAGTGCCGGAAGGTTACTGCTCCCGAATCACACGGCAGGCCGCAGCCTCGTCCGAAACCATGCATGACGTGCTCGAAGAGCTTTCCGAAGCTACCAAATCCTTTGGCAGCAAGGACAAAGCCTTTGCCAATTCATTCTTGCAGTTTATGAAGTCCCTGCTGTCCGTTTTCTCCCAAATGCTTGCTGAATCCGGCGAAAATCCGGAACTCATGCTGCTTATAGAACGGTGGAGCAATCATGTCCGTGAAGCCGCCGTGCAATACGGCTCTCTCAATCGGAGCCCAGAACTTCTGCTTACCGTCCTTATCTCGACCTTCGGAGACCGGCCGTGAAACCAGCATTCCTTGAAAAAGCCCTGTCAATGGCGGGAAAACTCGATTTTAATGATCTGGTGAAATTACTCAACCTTGTCGCGATGGATGATATGCGCCTCGAAGCGGCCATCCAATCCATGTTCGACGGCATTATTGTCTGCAACCGCGAACATGTCCCGGTTATCATCAACAAATCAGCCGAACGAATTCTCAAGATCCCCTCGGATTTCGGTAACAAGCCCCTCTGGCACGGCATCGCAGATGAAGATCTGAAGCAGTTTTTCCATGAAGGGCTAGTCAGCGAAGAGAACATCATGGGCAGCGAGTTTGCCATTGACTGCCCTGGCGGCACGAGAATTATTGCCATAAGCCTTTCAACATTGGTATTCAGCGAAAAAATATCCGGCACCATCATCCATATTGAAGACATTACGGAAAAACGGAAAAAAGAAACGCAATTGCGGCGGGCGGAAAGCCTTGCAGCGCTCACGACCCTCGCGGCGGGAGTCGCGCATGAGATCAACAACCCCCTTGGCTCGCTCTCCATCCACATCCAGCTGATGGAACGGCTTTTGAAAAATCCACAGAAGCTGGATGACAAAGCGCTCCAGCACCACCTGGGCATCGTCAAGGAAGAAATCGACAAACTCGAACATATTGTCAAGGATTTTCTTTTTGCGGTGCGCCCCATGGATATCCAGCTGCTCAATCAGGATCTGAAACCTATTTTAGAAGAGCTCGCGGAATTTGTCCGCCCGGAAGCCGAAAAATATAACATCAAGCTGAAAGTCTCCGTGCAAAAGGATTTGCCGAAAATCCTGCTCGACAAGCGCCATTTGAAGCAAGCCCTCCTCAACCTCATCCAGAATGCTATTGCGGCCATGTCAGACGGCGGTACTCTCAAGCTTGAAGCCAAGAAAGCGGATGAGGAAATCAGAATTCTGGTATCCGACACGGGCATCGGCATCCCGGAAGAACTGCTGACCAAAATTTTTGAACCTTATTTTACAACGAAGAAAAACGGCACTGGGCTCGGTCTGACTATAACCTTCAAAATCATCAAGGAACATGCAGGTGACATCAGCATTGAATCCAAGCCGGGCAAGGGGACAACTTTCACAATCCATCTTCCCATACCGCAGGCGGAACGAAAATCATTGCCGATCTATGACGAAGACGCGGTCAGCGCCGGATCCCATGTGGAGGCATGAATGCAATTTACCATACTTGTTGTGGATGACGAGAAAAATATCAGAGAGGGACTTGCAGAGGCCTTCAGAATGGAGGGCTATGAGGTTCTGACAGCGGCTGACGGCCTCGAAGCCAAAAATCTGCTCGACGAAAAATACATCGACCTCGTGATCAGCGACCTCAGGATGCCCAAGCTGGACGGCAAGGAACTGCTGCAGTATATCAAGCGGCAATGGGAAAACATTCCCGTTATCATCATTACAGCGCATGGAGACATTACCGAAGCAGTCCAGGCAATGCAGATGGGAGCGCTGGAGTTCATTACCAAACCGCTGGACTTGGATCATTTGATAAAACTGACAAAAAAAGCCCTCGAATTCCGCGAACTCTCCATCAAGAACCAGGAACTCCGCGAAGAAGTGGAGGCTCAGCACCGTATCAGCTCGATTATCGGCAAGAGTCCCGCCATGCGGAAAATCTTCGATTTGGTGCGTAAAGTCGCCCCGACCAAGGCAAGCGTCCTCATCACTGGCGAATCTGGGGTCGGCAAAGAACTCATCGCCGACGCTATCCACAATCTTTCGCCGCGACGAGACAAGCCCTTTGTCAAAGTGCATTGCGCTGCTCTCGCGGAAAGCCTGCTGGAAAGCGAGCTGTTCGGCCATGAAAAGGGGGCTTTTACCGGGGCGCAGGCGCGAAAACGGGGCAGATTCGAACTGGCTGATTCAGGAAGCCTCTTTCTGGATGAAATCGGCGAAATCAATCAGAATGTCCAAATAAAAATTCTGCGGGTCCTGCAGGAGAAGAAATTCGAGCGAGTTGGCGGCGAGTCCACCATTGAAGTCGATGTCCGGCTGATCGCCGCCACAAACCGCGACCTTAAAGCGGAAATCCAGGAAGGCAGGTTCAGGGAAGACCTGTATTACCGGCTGAATGTCGTGAATATCCACGTCCCGCCTCTGCGCGAGCGCCGCGAGGATATTCCCCTGCTTGCTACGACTTTTCTGTATGAATTCGCCCATGAAAACGGCAAGGACATCCAGGGATTCGACCCCAAAGCCCGCCAGGCCTTATTTTCTTACAGCTGGCCGGGAAACGTGCGGGAACTGCGAAACTGCATAGAAAGCGCCGTCGTCATGGCTTCCGGCAAGGTTATCACCCTTGACGATCTGCCGCCCGGGCCGCGCTCCACACAGGACAGGACAGAAATCAGAATTCCAGCTTTCTGCACGCTGGCTGAGGCTGAAAAAATAATCATTGCTGAGACTTTGGCAGCCCTGGGCGGCAACAAAACCAAGACCGCCGAAGTGCTGGCAATCGGCAGGAAAACCCTGTACCAGAAAATTCAGGAGTATGGCATCGAAGCAGGTGACACCGAGAAGGCAAGTCTGGAAAGCTGAGAACCGCAAAGGCGAAAATCAGCCCAGTCTTCCGCCTGAAGCCGTTTTAAATTTCGTCTAAAACAGAATCAGCCGGTACAGCTTTAAAAAAGCCCTTTTCGGTAGCTGGTGAGTTTTCCCTTCAGCCTCAGAATCGCCTTGGTGTGCAGTTGGCTGATCCGCGATTCGGTCACTTCGAGAATCTGGCCAATCTCCCGGAGTGTCAGGTTTTCATAATAATAGAGAACGAGCACTTTTTTTTCTTTTTCAGGCAATTCCTTGATACACTGAATGACAACCCGCCGAATTTCCTCTTTTTCCATATTGGCATCAGGGTTCATGGCCGCAGGAGACTCAATACTCTCCCCCAGACTTCCATGCTCCCCGTCGGTACCCGAGTTCCAGACATCGGAAAGTGACAGCACGGCGGTGCTGGCGATTTTGCTCATCAATTTGGAAAATTCATCCTCGGTCAGACCGAGGCAGGCTGCGATTTCCGAGTCAGAAGCCGGCCTTCCAAGCTTGGATTCCAACAGCATGATCGCCTGCTCGATTTCCTTGGCTTTCTGCCGAACCGAGCGCGGCACCCAGTCTATTTCCCGCAAATGGTCATACATCGCGCCGCGAATGCGGGTCACTGCATAGGTCTTGAATTTGACATGTTTTTCCGGATCGAATTTTTCAATCGCGTCAAAAAGGCCGAAAACACCATAACCAACCAGATCATCGTATTCCACAGAAGGCGGCAGGTTCGCGATCACCTTGCCGGCGACATATTTCACCAGCGGCGCATACTGGTGCACCAGCCGATCCCGGATGATTCTGTCGCGGCTGCTGTGGTACTCGTGCCAGAGAAGATTTTCTTCTTCATCAGTCCGGCTTTCTGATTTCTGGTTTCGATATTCTAGTTCCATGGTGCTTAGCCTCTTTGCCTATAGAATGTACTTGCTCAAATCCTGCCGTTCCGTAAAGTCAGAGAACTTGCTTCCGACATAGGCTTCATCAATGCTTATAGTTTGCCCCGCAAGCGAATCCGCGCTAAAGGACAAATCCTCGAGCAGACGTTCGAGAACCGTGTGCAGGCGGCGCGCGCCGATGTTTTCCGCCTGGCTGTTGGCGACAGCGGCGATTTCAGCGATTTTGCGGATTGCGCCAGGCGTAAAGCTGATTTCCACCTTTTCCGTAGACAGCAGGTCCACATACTGGCGGGTCAAAGCGTTTTTCGGCTCCACAAGAATCCGCTCAAAGTCCTGCGCTGTCAGCGCATCCAGCTCAACGCGGATCGGGAAGCGCCCCTGAAGCTCCGGAATCAGATCCTGGGGCTTGGAGACATTGAAAGCGCCTGCCGCGATAAACAGAATATGCGTCGTGTCGACGGGGCCCCACTTGGTGTTGACGGTGGAACCTTCGACAATTGGCAGTAAATCGCGCTGGACACCTTCCCGAGAGACATCGATGCCCGAACCGCCCTTTCCTTCCCGATTAGCCACTTTATCCAGCTCATCGATAAAAATGATGCCCGATTCCTGGACCCGTGTCCGTGCTTCCTGAGCCGCTTTATCCGGGTCAATGAGTTTATCCAGCTCTTCAGCTTCCAAAATTGGGAGCGCTTCGGCGACTGTTACCATTCTTTTCTTTTTCTTGCCGCCGAACATGCCCGTCAAATTGCCGAGCGCAAGCCCCATGTCTTCCATCTGGGTCCCGGCAAAAAGCTCAAGCGAGGGTCCCTGAGCGCTGACGGTCAGTTCAACTTCGCGGCTGGCTAACTTTCCCTCACGAAGCAGCTTTCTGAATTTTTCCCGGGTGTCCTGAGAGGAGGATGGCGCAATGATAGTCGCCTGGGCTGTGCCCAGCGGCTCGACCGATTGCGAGAGCCCCGGCAGCAAAAGATCCAGAAGCCGTTCTTCAGCCCGCCGTTTGGCTTCTTCTGCCATGCCGGACTGCATTTCTTCCTTTACCATGGCGACACCAGCTGCCATCAGATCCCTGATCATGGATTCGACATCGCGGCCCACATAGCCGACTTCGGTGAACTTGGTGGCCTCAACCTTGATAAAGGGCGAACCGCAGAGCTTGGCCAGGCGCCGTGCTATTTCCGTCTTGCCCACTCCGGTCGGACCGATCATCAGAATGTTCTTGGGTGCTATTTCGGAGCGGATATCCTCGGGAAGGAGTTTCCGCCGCATTCTGTTCCGAAGGGCAATTGCGACAGCCTTTTTGGCTTTCTGCTGTCCGATGATATATTTGTCGAGTTCTTCAACAATTTTTCGCGGTGTCAGCTGGACAAACTCGTCGGTCATCAGATTTCCTCCACGATTATCTTGTCGTTGGTGTAGATGCAGATGCTCGAGGCGATGGAAAGGCTTTTAAAAGCGATTTCTGCCGCCGTCATCAGCGGGGTTCTGGCAATCGTCTCCACTGGAATTCCAAATCCCTGCATTTTTTCTTCCATGGCTTTGGAAGCTTCCAGGTAGGCCATAGCCGCGGCGTAGGCATACGGGCCCCCCGAGCCGATGGCGATCGCGTCTTCAGCGGGATCAATGACATCGCCAGTGCCGGACAGCAAAAGGGATTTATTTGCGTCAGCGACAAGCAGCATAGCTTCAAGCCTTCTCAGCACTTTATCAGTCCGCCAGTCTTTGGCCAGTTCGACAGCTGCCCTTGTCAGATCGCCGCCATATTCCTGGATTTTCATTTCGAAATGCTCAAATAAGGTAAAAGCGTCGGCAGTCGCACCGGCGAAGCCGCAGAGCACCTTGCCGCCATAAATTGAACGAACCTTTCTGGCATTGCTCTTCATGACCGTGTTTCCCAAGGTCACCTGCCCGTCGCCGGCCATTGCCACTTTGCCGTTTTTCCTCACAACCAGAATGGTTGTCGATCTGATTTTTGTTTCGTTATCCATAGCTTTATTCCTTTACTTTTCTCGGTTTCCATGCGGATGAGCCCGCTCGTAGACTGAGCGCAGATGCTCCATGTCCACATGGGCATACACCTGCGTAGTCGAGATGCTTGCGTGTCCCAGCATTTCCTGCACTACACGGATATCAGCGCCGTTCGCCACCAGCTGGGTGGCGAAACTGTGTCTGAAAGCGTGCGGTGTTACGCGTTTTTTGAAATTTGCCTGAATTCGGCGCTTTTCAAGGATTTTTTCGGCGCCGCGGGGCGTCAGGCGGGTTCCTTTCGCATTGATAAAAACATAGCCGTGATCCGGCAGACCTCGTCCGGCCAGGCGCATGGAGCGGATGACCAGATAGCTTCCCAGGGCGCTGAGGGCTTTCTTGCCTAGAAATACCGCCCGTTCTTTGCTGCCCTTGCCCATGACCCGTATGATGCCTTTGGAAAAATCGATTCTATCCAGCTTCATGCCGGTCAGCTCGGAAATCCGTGCTCCGGTGCTGTACAGAACCTCTAATATCGCCCGATCTCTCAGATCCGCAAAGGTCGTCCCCTGGATAGAGTCGATCAGCGTGCCCCTTTCATCTTCAAAAAGAAAATTGGGCAAAGTTCTGGGCATCCCGAGATTTTCCACTTCCTTGCCTGGATTGGCGGGAAGGGAGGCAAACTGCATGCGATAGCGATAGTAACCGCGGATTGTGGAAAGCGCACGGTTGACGCTTGAGGAAGCCTTGCCTTCCATGACCAGAGAGCCTGCAAACGCTCGTACCGCCGGCGATTTGACACTGTCGATGTCGGCACCTTCGAGAAATTCCTCAAAGCGGGCAAGGTCCTCGCGGTACACCCGCACCGTCCGTTCAGAAAGGCCGCGGACCGATGCAAGGTATGCCAGGTATTCCTCAATTCGCCGGTCCATTCATTGCTCCTCTTTTTCAGGCTCGTCATGAGAATGCAGGTAATCGCAGGCAGGATTGATGCAGGCTTTGTGGACACCCGATACTTTGTCTTGCCGCTCGACGAGGAACCACCCGCATTTGGGGCAGACCGAGTCAGTCGGTTTGTCGTACGTCACAAAATCGCACTCGGGGTAATTACTGCACCCATAAAACTCTTTCCGCTTTCCCTTTCCGGTCTTCCGCGCAATGATGTCGCCGCCGCATTTGGGGCAGACAGCCAGCGGAATGGACTTGGTATTTTTGCAGGCAGGAAAGCCCGAACAGGCCAGGAAGAACCCGAATTTCCCCAGTTTCTTGACCATGGGCTTGCCGCATTTCTCACAGACAACTTCCGTAACCTCATCCATCGTGCCTTTTTTGACTGGCAA
>JAJTBL010000090.1 GCA_021286925.1 Spirochaetia bacterium
GGTTCCGCGTCGGCTTCAGAGATTTTCGCCGGTGCGATGAAGGATACGCGGCGTGCCTTGCTTTTAGGTGAAAAAACTTATGGCAAGGGTTCGGTTCAGCAGATTTTCCCCTTGGATAAAATTGGTTTCAAGCTGACCATGGCAAGGTATTATACCCCTTCAGGTGTCAATATCGACAAGACTGGTATTGAGCCCGATGTGAGTGTTCCGGATCTTGTGCTTTCTGAAAAACAGATGGCTGTCTATGAAAAACTTTATACTTCGGGACTCATACAGAAATTTGCTGAAAGCAATCCGAACGCTGGAAAGGCTGAGCGAAAGGCATATGCCGAACATCTCATCTCGGCCGAGGGTTTTGATATTCCGCAGGTATTTATCGAAAAAATGCTTCGTGATGAGGCTGAAAAAACAAAACCGGCAAGGGTTTTTGACTTGGAGTTCGATGTTCAATTGCAGGAAGCTGTCAGAATTCTTGCCAGTCCAGACTTTGATTCGATGCTGAAAAACAGTAAAACTGTTGAACAGCTCTTGTCCGCAAAACCTGATACTGGCGCGGTAACACAGCGGCAGTAAGCCAGAGCAAAGGAGCGGTGGGGTTTCATGCGGCAGTTGATTCTACCTGGAGATAGAGCGAGGGATAAACAATGTACTCTCGATGATAAAACATCGCGCTACCTCGTGAGAACCCTGAGGCACAAGGTTGGTAACACTATCTTCGCCCTCGATGAAGCTGGTACCCGTTTTAAATGTGAAATAGCTTCCATAGAAAAGGGGCGGGTTGTTGTAAGCCTGTCGCCCCTGGACTCGAAAGGGAGCGATGCAGATCCATGCGATGCTTTTAGCGCTGAGGCTTTCCGCTCTAGATCAGCCGATATGCCGAAATTGATCCTTGCTCAAGCCGTTCCAAAAGGACAGAAATTTGACCTGATCATTCGGCAGGCAGTGGAAACAGGCGTGGAGCTCATTGTTCCATTATTGACGCACTATTGTGTGGTCGAGGAGCGGGATGCCCGCGACAAGCTTGCCAAGCTCGAACGAAGGAAGAAAATCGTCAGGGAAGCGCTTCAGCAATCAGGCTCGACGGCGTTGACAGAAATCGCTCAATCAGTGCCAATTCAAGATTTGGTTGAACAGCTTGCCAGCAGGGGAATAAGGCCTGAAAATTCGCTTTTTCTGCTGTTCCACGAAAAACCCCTTGCGCGGCAGAGCCTGCATGAGTACTGTAGCCGCAGTGTTGATTCGATTGTTTTGGTTATTGGGGCTGAAGGCGGTTTTTCTGAGGAAGAGACAGCGCTTCTGGAACAATCGGGTTTCAATCTTGTGCATATTCCTGGTCCCATCATGAGGACCGAAACAGCCGCCTTGTTTGCGATAGCGGCAGTCAAAGCTATTTTTCTGGAAAAAACCACATGGAAACTCTCGCGATAAAGAGCCTTCTTCTCGATGATGTCCGCCTGGATTTCCCAACTGAACGTCAGCTGGGGGCGCTGATTTCTGTCTGGGATCACGGTAAAAATCATCAAATTGCCTTTTTAGATTCCGCTGGTCACCGGCGGGCTCAGAAGGTGAATGAATACGCATCCATGATCGCGAGCGCTGACCTGGTTTTGCCTGTTTTGGGCAGCCTTGTTGAGCGTGCATCGGCCTTGCAGACTTCATCCGAAACGGGCGCTCGCGTCCGTGAGCGTTTGTTGCCGATCCCCCGTCAGCATATCGAATATGTAGAATATCACTTTCTTTCACAGGATGAACCGACGGCAGCTTTTGCGCCATACAATGCACTCAAGGTGCTCAACAATCTGCTTTCTGCCCTTGAACTGAAAAACGGTTCTGTGTTTTTGTTAGGCGGAGAAAACGCTACCCTGCAAAAAGCTGAAATGAACCTGCGAGCCACATTCCCTGGCTTGCGGATCGTCGGCCGGGCACCGGGCGATTACGGTGCGGCGAATGAAGCCGCAGTCGTTCTCGCGATGCAAAAATCAACGCCATCGATGATAATTGCCGGTTCGCATCTTGAAGCCGGCGAGCTGTGGATTCCTCGGCATATGTGTTTTGTCAAAAGCAGTATCTTTTTTTATAAGCAATCCATTATGGAAACACTCGCCTGATATTCCAGTTTCACTTCATGAATGCAGCGGTCGGGCTTGAGTATTGGCAATAAGCAAGAGCTGCAGCATTCATGATTGAGGTTTTCGGCTTTTTTAACGATTCGCCCTTCTATTCCGAAAGAATCGCCTTCCATTGTCATGCGTGAATGTGTCTACGACAGCTGTAGATGAAAAAAATAGCTGAATGCGACATCTGTCTATAGGGTGGATTCTTGCATTTTCTTGTTCATTCAAAGAGCGGCAGGAATAATGCCCGCATGCTTACTGTCATCTATTGGGATTGTGTGCCGAGCCGCATCCTGAAAATCGCTGATAATCTGCAAAAACATGTATCGGTTTTGCCGGTGCCAACGTTTGCTGATATTGCCAAGCATGAACAGGCTCAAGGAGTCTGTGCAGTCGTCGTGGGGTTTGACGGTATCAGCTTTGATAAAATTTCTGCTTCAATCTGCAAGCTGAAAACCTTGGTCTGCCTGCCGATCTTTGTTGTCAGCGAATCTCCCATGCCTCAAGACAATCACCTGCCCGATGATGTTTTCTGCTGTGTACCATCCTGTGTTGACCAACTGGGAGAAAAAATAAAAAAGATTGTCCTGGGCAGATCACCGAAAGAAATGTCCAGCGCTATTATGCCCGCCTTTTTGGGCAAAAGCGCGGCGATTCAAACCGTGATCCAGCAAGTCGCGCTTTATGCTCCATACAATAATCCCGTCCTTATCCTGGGTGAAACCGGAACGGGGAAGGAGCTTGTCGCTCGGGCGCTCCATGAAAATTCGAGGCGAAAAGGGAAGCCATTTGTACCTATCAATTGTTCATCGATTCCAGAAACGCTGATAGAAAGCGAGTTGTTTGGGACCGTCAAGGGAGCCTTCACCGACGCTATTTATCGAAACGGCGCTTTTTCGCGAGCTTCGACTGGGAGCCTTTTTCTCGATGAATTGGGCAGCATGTCGCTGACAGTTCAACCTCGGCTGCTTCGTGTTCTGGAATCCGGCGAATTTCTGCGGGTTGGCGGTGAAAAGACAGAAAAATCGGATTTCAGGCTGATCAGCGCATCTTGCAGAAACCCGATGGACCTTTCTGACGCAGGATTGTTCCGCCATGATCTGATGTTCAGGATTTCAGATTTGGTCATTGTGATTCCTCCCCTGCGGGAGCGTAGGGAGGATATCATTGAACTGGCGTACTATTTTTGTGCGGAGCTCAGCATGAATCACGCTGAGTTGACGGAAAACGCGCTTGAAAAGCTCTACTGCCATCATTGGCCGGGTAATGCCAGGGAATTGCGAACCGTCATCGCCCGTGCTTGCGTCCATACGAAAGATGGCCTCATTACGGAACAGGAAATCATATTTCATTCGCAGTTTAAAAATGTTCTCAAAGACTCACCGCTTGGATAGATTCAAGAGTTCGATGTCGATGTGCTCTCATCGCGGCCGAGGGAGATTTTTCGCCTCGGTTTTCCTTCATGAGAAGCCAGAACTGCAGCTTTGGAAAAGATCCGCGCAAGATAGTCCGCTTCATCATTCGAAAGCTGAGCTCGTTCTATCATGTCTCTGAAAAAACGGCGGGCATAGTCGTCGGAGCTTTTTTTGAAAAAGCCAATCTGAGCGAGAGAGGCAGAAATCGCGGCTGTCCATTCATCGACCTGAGATCTCCTGCATGACAGTGCTTCCGCCGGAACTTTCGGATTTTGCTTTGCGGTGCCAAATTCATTCGATTCAGAATCTTGAAGCGCTGAAAATACTTCCCAGCAGGCAATCTGGACAGCCTGGCCGATGTTTAGCGAGGGGAAAGCTTCACTGGTTGGGATGGAAACCCCGAGCGAACAGAGCGCCAGTTCGGAGTCGGATAGGCCGTCTCGTTCATTGCCGAACACGAAGCTGACCGGTGTGCCTGGCGGCAAGGAGGCAAGGCGGCTTGTAACAAATGGGCGCAAGTCCAGGAAAAATTCTTTCCGGTGTTCCCCCTTTCTCCGTGAAAAACCTGCGCTCAGTGCTGAGGAAGACAGCGCAAGCTCCAAGGAGCTGACCCGCTGGGCGTTTTGAAAAATATCGAATGCATGGACCGACATCATTCGAACTTTTTCTTCTTCATAATCAGGACAATCAGCAAGAACCAGCTTTGAGAAATTCATGGTTTTCATCGCCCGGCAGACCGAGCCGACATTCCCGCTTTCTTTAACTCTGCAGAGGACGATTGAAATGTTGTGACTGGCGGGCATCCTGACCTCCTGTTCCGAACCTTGGGGCAAGACAATCCAACTTGTTCCAGCCCCGGTGTTGTCGTATAGTAACCGCATGAGCATTCAGAAACAAGAAGAGCAGCAGGAGGTATTTGGCCTCGAGTCATTTCCTTCAATATTGAAAGGGAAACGGGCGCTGGTTGTGGGCGGAAGCGGGGGAATTGGGCGGTGGCTTTCAAGGATTCTGGCACAGCGAGGAGCTTCGGTTTTTATTCAAGGCGCTCATGAAAACAAAGTGGCAAGTCTCGTGGAAGAAATTAAAAAAAATGGGGGGACTGCCGAAGGCTGTGTCCATGCTATCGATTCGGTGCCTGAATTCTGTAGGTTTCTCAAGGGATTCGGGGATTTTGATATTGTCATTTCCGCGTATGGGCCTTTTTTACAAAAACCGCTTGCGCTGTATACGCCCCAAGATTGGGAACACTTGGTTGGACACAACCTCACGCTTCCCGGCGCGCTTGTCAGCCTTTACCTCTCCGGTATGCTCCAGCGGCATTTTGGGCGTTTTCTGTTTTTCGGGGGTACAAGAACCGATGCCCTCTTAACCTATAAAACCAATGCCGCTTATGCCTCGGCGAAGGCTGGGCTGAATGTGCTGGTTAAATCGCTGGCTGCTGAGGGCCGGGACTTGAATGTCGCAAGTCTCCTGGTCTGCCCCGGGCTGGTCGATACTGAATATCTTGATGACGCCGCCCGCGAAGCCCTGCTGGCAAAAGCCCCGGGGGGTAAGCTTATTCCTGCAAGAACAGTTGCTGAAACCGCCTTGAATCTTCTTGATGCTGACCCGTGCGCCGCTTCCGGGGCAATCGTTTCGCTTGATTCAGGCTTTTCGCCGTCCTGAATTCTGAAGCATGAGGCTCTCTTGTCAAGTCCTTTGACAATTTCTCCCTCTGCGGTTAGGATACGGTGTATGGGATCACGCTTGCTCGCAAAAGCCAAAAATTCGATTGTGCCTCAAAATGGGTCTGACGCGACGGTCGATGTTGTACCTGAAATTCTTCCTGCGCAAACAGCTGAACATTCGTCCAAAGTCAGCGCTTCATCTTCGCTTCGCAGCAAAGCCGGCCAGATTCGCGAGACCCGTGAATCCCGCACGCAAGCCCAGCATGAGTATTTCAGTATTGAAACACTGCCTTCCTATCCCGATGTCCTGATTGTTCACCCGCAGAAGCCGATTCAAATCGAAACTGTCCAACCCATGCACGCTGAATTGCTGAAAATCGTCGGTGCTTCCCGACCCATTGTTGTCTGGGATTTTTCAACCGTCGAAAATATCGATGGCGCTGGCGTGGGCATGCTGATTGCGATTCAGAAAAAGCTTCGTGAACAGGGCGGTGACCAGGCGCTTGCAGGCTTGCGCCCCCGGCTCATGCGGTTTGTCGCGATGCTCGGCTATGCCGACTATTTCTGCATCGAGCCAGATATTCCGCATGTTTTAGATCGAATCGAGGAAGAACATGCCGGTATTTTCCCGCTTGCCGTCACCTGCCCTGCATGCGGCTCAGGGCTGCAAATTTCAGAACCAGGACGCGGGAGATGCCGTTCCTGCGGCGCGATTCTCAGCATTTTTTCCAATGGTTCGATTGAATTAGGATAAAAATTGTATGATATTGTAGATATATGTTTGAAATGGCAGCGGAGGGCAGGGTATGATAGCTCAATCCAGAGTGGAAGAGTATCTGATTGATCTGGGAATTTCCTATCAGGAAATTGCCAAGGACGCGTGGCTGGTGGAGGATGAAGAAAAGGGATTGCCCAAAATGGTGGTCAGTGTTACTGACCCGATCGTGATTATCAGGGCGAACGTGATGCCGATTCCAGAAAAGAATCGGGAAGCGCTTTTCGAACTCCTGCTTTCGCTGAATGCCAGGGATTTTCTGCATGGCGCGTATGCGATTGACGGCAATGACATCATAGCGCTTGATACCTTGGAATATAACAATATGGATCGAAATGAATTCAGCGCTTCGCTCGAGGCGATGGCTTTTGCCTTGAGTCAGCATTATCCGAAACTGTCCGTATTCGCACAGAAAGGGGAGGAGTGAGCAATGGGTATTTTTGACAGGATCAAGACCGTCATTTCTTCAAATATCAATGACTTGGTGACCAAAGCCGAAAATCCTGAGAAGATGCTTAACCAGATGATCATCGATATGAATGAGCAGCTGATTGAGTCCAAAAAAGCGGTTGCCATGGCGATCGCTGATGAAAAGCGGCTTGAGCGCGAGGTCATGGAGAACAAGGCGAAGGCGGATGAGTGGGAGAAAAAAGCTGTGCTCGCTGTCCGGGCCAACCGCGACGACCTTGCCAAGGAAGCTCTTTTGCGCAAGCAGGAGCATGAAAGCTATGTTGGACAGCTGGCTACCCAGCTGCAGGCCCAAAAAGAATCGGTGGAGAAGCTTAAGGAATCTTTACGGCAGCTGCAGACAAAAATCGAAGAGGCTTCCCGCAAGAAAAACATTCTTATCGCCCGGGCAAAACGAGCGGAAGCCCAGGAAAAGATCAATAAAACCATGTCTTCCCTTTCCGGCAATAAGAGTGCCTTCGATACCTTTGAGCGGATGGCGAAAAAAATTGATGAAATCGAAGCCAGAACAGAGGCGCAAAAAGAGCTCGAAGATACGACAAGCGGGGCGAGTCTTGAAAAGCAATTTGCCGCGCTGGAGTCTTCGCCGACTGCGGCTGATGCCATGCTGGAAGATCTCAAGCGAAAACTGCTGACCGAGGACGCTGGCGGCTCATCTCAAAAATAATCGTTCGATAGAACGAAAAAAAGGCCGAGAAGCAGAACGCCTCTCGGCCTTTTTAATGCTCATGCATCGGCTTCAGGAATCTTCCCGGCGCACAATGTGAGCGCCGATGTTTCTCAACCGTTCAGTGATGTTTTCA